>JBEVMD010000463.1:0-4186 GCA_040508835.1 Duganella sp.
ATTCGGGCCATAAAAAAGCCGCAGTTACTGAATTTACTGCGGCAATGGCAGGATTATGATGCGGTTTCTTGCTTGATCTTCAATGGTCGCCCACGCTTGGCAGGCAGCACCCGGCGCTTGACCTGGTTTTGTAAGGCAGTCTTGAAGGTATCGGACCCTAGCGGCCAGCCCTTGAGCAAGGCGTGGCCGATCCGCGTAATGTCTTCGGCACCGATCGGCAGTTCGAACAGCGCCACATAGGCGGCCTCGCGCTGGAACGGCGTATTGCCCAGCTCCCAGAACTTGGGATGGTCGACGATCAGGCCGTCCGAGCGGATGCCAGCGTGGTGGCAATAGCTGGACCACGGATAATCCTCGTGCCGCGCTGCCAGGCCGTTGCGCACCGGGTTCGATTCGATGTACCGGCTGCACAACATGAAATAGGCGTCGGCGTCGATCAGCGAGGTTTTGTAGCGCCCGTTCCACAAAGTGCCGCTGCGGCCGTGCTTGTGGTTGAAATACGGCACATAGTAACGGCCGATCCATTGCATCATCTGGCCCAGCCCGCCCTCGTCGGACGGCGTGAGCAGCAGATGCAGGTGGTTGGGCATCAGCACGTATGCGTGAATCTGGACTTTATACGTCTTGGCGGCCGCGCGCAGCCAGCCGAGAAACGCCTGGTAGTCGTCGGCGTCATGGAATACCGGCTGATCGTTATTGCCGGACTGGATGACGTGGTGCGGTTGGTGGGGGACGATGAGACGAGGAAGGCGGGCCATGATCGATGCGTATAAAACCTGGCCACGTAACGCCGGGCCTGAGCTGACGAAGCAAGATACCACCCTGTCCCCGATAAATCCAGCCCCCGGTGACATCGGCTGCCGCCCTGTCCCTATTTAATGAAAAGTTACGACAGATTGAAACTGGCCGACAGGCTGTAACCCTCGCCATAGGCGCTGCGCAGCGGCAGATCCTGGCCCAGGCCGGTGCGCGCCTTCTTGCGCAGGCGATACACCAGCATGTCGACCCGGCGGCCGGCGTCGGGATCGTCGCCGCCGATGCCGGCCACGATCACCTGGCGCGGCACGGGCCGGGTGTTAATCGTCAGCAAATGCAGGAAGTTGCACTCTTTTTCCGTCAGCGTGATGGCCATGCCTTGCAGTTCCAGCTGGCGGGCGCTGACTTTCAGGGTCCACTTGCTGGGGGCCGGCGCGGTTTCCTGCGGCCCCACGCGGCGGTCCAGCGCCTCGATATGGGCGGCCAGCTCCGGGAATTTGATCGGTTTCGTCAGGTAGTGGTCGGCGCCCAGGCGCAGGCCCAGGATGCGGTTGTCGAACGCCACGCGGCCGGTCAGTACCAGCAAGCCGATCTGCGGATACAGTTGCCGCATGCGGGGGATGACATTAAAACCATCTTCGTCGGGCAAGCCGAGATCGAGCACCACCACGCCGACATTCCCGTGGCTCAGTGCGGTCCACATATCGCTTGCATTATTGGTGATGTGCACCTCGTGTTGAAGTTCAGTCAGAAACTCGGCCATTTCTTCGGCGTAGTCTAGATTGTCTTCCACAATAAGTATTTGCGTCATTGATGCGCCATTCGATGTTTTTACGGGCAGACTGCCCAGTGTGTTTCTATACCAATATGGCATCAACGGGCTCTATCCAGCCCGTCACCTAATCCGGGGAATTATCACTGTTGCTATCCACTCGCGCAAGGCTTTTCCCGGGCTTGGCGGCAGCAGGCAGCCAAATCCGGAACTCCATGCCGCTTTCAGAAACATTTCTTGCCGTAACAGTACCGCCATGGACGTCGGCGATCGACCGCGCCATGTACAGCCCCAGGCCCGACCCCGCCACCTTGCCGGCCCCGGCGCCGCGCTGGCCGCGCGCGAAAATATGCTCCAGTTCAGTGTCGGGCACGCCGGCGCCGTGGTCGCGCACGAGAAATTCCACGCCGCCTTCGGCCGCCATGCGCCCGGTCAATTCTATCGGAGTATCGGGTTGTGTGTATTTAATGGCATTGTCGAGCACGATCTCCAGGCACAGGCGGATGCCGGCCGGATCGCAGCGCATCCATTGCGGCAGCGCTTCGATGTGCAGGTTGACCCGGCTGCGGCGCGCGCGCGCGCCTTCGGCGGCGGATTCGAGCAGGTTGGCGGGCGAGATTTCATCCGGCTGACGGGCGCGGCCGATACTGGCCATGCGCTCGGGCGACAGGTATTCGTCCAGCATGGCCAGCATGCGGTCCACCGCCGTCTGGATCTTGCGGTAGCGCTTGCGCGTGCCTTCGTCGTGGTGGGCGCCCGTCATTTCCAGCCGCTGCACGGCGCCGTCGATGGTCGATAACGGCGTGCGGAACTCGTGCGAGAGCATGGAGGCGAATTTTTTTTGCTGGTCGGCCAGCGCGCGCCGCTCCGACAGGTCGCGCACGACGCCTGCAACCGAGACCGGTACGCCGGCGTCGTCGAGGATCAGCGTCGATTCGATTTCCACCGGCACCAGGTGGCCGTCGGCATGGGGCAGTTCGGATTCGCGCACCAGCCGCCGGCGGCTGAGGTCGCCGGACTCGTAGCGGTCGAGCCGGGGCGCCAGCTCCTGCCCCAGGTCCCAGGCCAGCGCCCGGGCCGTATCGAGCGTGTAGCCGAACTGCGCTTGCGCCGCCTGGCTCAGCCAGGTGAGCTCGCCGCTGGCGCAGTCGATCATCCAGCTCACTTCCGCGCTGTGGTCGAGCAGCAACCGGTAGCGCGCTGCGTTGTCCTGCGACTGGCGCAGCGCATGCTCGAGTTCTGCAAGCGCGGCCAGTTCCGCGGTGGTGGCCATGGTCGACTACTCGACCAGCGGGGCAA
The DNA here is from genome assembly GCA_040508835.1 of Duganella sp. GTDB lineage: Bacteria > Pseudomonadota > Gammaproteobacteria > Burkholderiales > Burkholderiaceae_D > Rugamonas. Next base: position 2,828 of record JBEVMD010000463.1, read on the forward strand.
AGATCTGTTGCAGGTCTTCCTGTGTGAGTGCCATTTTTTGCGACTCCCCTTCTGCCAGAATCGATTGCGCCAGGTCCGATTTCTTTTGCTGCAGGATCTGGATTTTTTCTTCCAGCGTCCCCTTGGCAATCAGTTTATAGACGAATACCGGCTTGTCCTGGCCGATGCGCCAGGCGCGGTCGGTGGCCTGGTTTTCTGCTGCCGGGTTCCACCATGGATCATAATGGATCACGGTATCGGCTGCCGTCAAGTTGAGTCCGACACCGCCCGCTTTCAGGCTGATCAGGAAAATCGGCACGGCCCCCTGCTGGAACGCGGCCACCTGCGCGCTGCGGTCCTTGGTGTCGCCAGTGAGCAACGCGTACGGTATGTCGCGCGCTTCCAGTTCCTGCTCGATCAGTTCCAGCATGCTGGTGAACTGCGAGAACACGAGGATCTTGCGATTCTCTTCGAGCAAGTCTTCCACCATCTGCATCAGGTCGATCAGCTTGGCCGAACCGGCCGTCTGCTTTTTCGACGGCAGCGACTTGACCAGGCGCGGATCGCAACACACCTGGCGCAGCTTGAGCAGCGCCTCGAGAATGACGATCTGGCTGCGCGCCACGCCCTTGCGGTCGATTTCGTCGCGCACTTTCTGGTCCATGGCCAGGCGCACGGTTTCGTACAGGTCGCGCTGGGCGCCGGTGAGCTCCACGCGGCGCACCATTTCCGTCTTGGGCGGCAGTTCCTTGGCCACGTTGTCCTTGGTCCGGCGCAGCAGGAACGGCTTGATGCGGCGGTTGAGCAAGGCGCGCCGCAGCGGATCGTCCTGGCGTTCGATCGGATGGCGGAACAGGGTATTGAATCCCTTCTCGTCGCCGAGCAGGCCCGGCAGCAGGAAGTGGAACTGCGACCACAGTTCGCCCAGGTGATTTTCCAGCGGCGTGCCGGACAGGCACAGACGGTGGCGCGCACGCAGCAGGCTGGCGCTCTGGGCCGCCTTGGAGCGGGTGTTCTTGATGTACTGCGATTCGTCGAGTATGACCAGGTGGAAGTCGTGCTCGCGCAGTTTTTCTTCGTCGCGCGGCAGCAGTGCATAAGTGGTCAGCACCAGGTCGGCGCCATCGATCTGGTCGAACTGCGCCAGCCTGTCCTTGCCCTGCAACAGCAGCACTTTCAGGTCCGGCGCAAAGCGCGCGGCTTCTTCCTGCCAATTGCCCATCAGGCTGGTCGGTGCGATCACCAGCGCCGGCGCCGTCAGGCGGCCCGCTTCTTTTTCCAGCAGGATGTGCGCCAGGGTCTGGATGGTCTTGCCCAGCCCCATGTCGTCAGCCAGGATGCCACCCAGCTTGAACTCGCGCAGGAATTGCATCCAGGCCA
>JBEVMD010000337.1:0-5149 GCA_040508835.1 Duganella sp.
GGAACACGCCCATCGCCCGCAGCTGCCCCATTTTTTCCACGGCCTGCGCCAGGTCGCGCATGATCACGCCTTCGGTCACTTCCAGCTCCAGCCACTGGGCGTCCATGCCGCTGTCGGCCAGCGCGCGGGCCACGCGCGCCACCAGGCCCTGCTCCTCGAACTGGCGCGGCGAGACGTTGACGGAGATGCGCAGCGGCGCGTAGCCGGCGTCCTGCCAGGCCCGGTTCTGGTAGCAGGCGGTGCGCAGCACCCATTCGCCCAGCGCGACGATCATGCCGCTTTCCTCGGCCAGCGGAATGAAGCGATCGGGCCCGATGGTGCCGCGTTCGGGATCGTCCCAGCGCACCAGCGCCTCGCAGCCGAAGATGCGGCCCGTGCGCATCTCCACCTTGGGCTGGTACATCAGGCGGAATTGCTGGCGGTCGAAGGCAATGCGCATGCCTTCCATCAGCTGCAGCTTTTCCTCGATATCGACGTTCATCTCGCGCGTGTAGAACTGGTAGTTGTTCTTGCCCAGGTCCTTGGCGCGGTACATCGCGGCGTCGGCGTGCATCAGCAGGGTTTCGGCGTCGCTGCCGTGCAGCGGGTAGACCGCCACGCCGATGCTGCAGCTGACCTGCACTTCCTGGCCCGCCACGCGGATCGACTGCAGCACCGACTGGCGTACGCGCTCGATGACTGCCGTCGGATCGCCGTCACCGCCGCCGCCGAGCATGAGCACGAATTCGTCGCCGCCGAAACGGCCCACGGTGTCGCCCGGACGCACGCAGGCGGCCATGCGCTCGGCCACTATCTTCAGCAGTTCGTCGCCGGCGTTGTGGCCCAGGCCATCGTTGACCAGTTTGAAGCCATCGAGGTCGATAAAGGCCACCATCACCGAGCCGTCGATGGCGCTGATGCCGTTACCGGAGCGGGTGCGGGCAGTGGCCACCATCTGGTTCAGGCGGTCGGTGATGCGGATGCGGTTGGGCAGGCCGGTGAGCGTGTCGTGGTGCGCCAGGTGCAGCATGCGCTCTTCGGCCAGCTTGCGCTCGGTGATGTCGCGCACGATGGCCACGATGCCGCCTTCCACCGACATCACCTGCTTTTGCAGCCAGCGCGGATACTGCGGATACGTGAGGTTTTCCCATTCTTCCTCGTGCACGCCGCCCTTGCGGGCCGCATTGACCAGCTGGTCGAACATGCCGCTCTCGCGCGCGTGGGGGATCAGCGACAGCAAGGTGGTGCCGCACAGTTCATCGCGCGGCATGCCCGTCATCTGCTCGGCGCGCGCATTGACGTCGATGAACTGGAAGTCGGTGATCGCGGCCTGGTCGTCCGGTCCGTCGCGCACTTCGCGCAGCACGAAAAAGGCGTCCAGGCTGGCGGCGGAGGCCGCGGCGAAAATTTCGCGGGCGCGCCGCACCCGGGCGCGGTCGCGCGCGCCCTGCCAGGCCCAGATCCACAGCAAGGCGGCGCCCATCGCCAGCGCCAGGCTGACCATGGCGGTGGCCCACAGCTTCTCGCGCGTCTCGCGCTCGAACTGCGCCATCTGTTCTGCTTCGTCCAGGCCCACCACCACGCGCAGCGGCGCCAGGTGCAGGTCGTGCACGGCGGCAAAGCGCGCGGCGCCGTCGCCCACGTCCACGCCATTCGTCTCGTCTGCGCGCACGTGCTGGCCGAACGACACCTGTTCGCCCACCCGCAGGGCGCGCGCCACACCATCGAGTCCCACCACGCCCAGCATGCCGTGCTCGCCCAGGCGGCTGCGCTCATACCCGCTGGTGAAATACGCGGGATCGGTTTCCAGCATGACGATGCCGGCGAAGTTGCCCTGGGCGTCGTCGAGGCGGCGCGTGAAGTGCAGACGGGCTTCGGCATTGGCGGCGTCGCGCACGGCGTGGCTGATATAAATGCCGCCGCTGTCGCGCTGCTGATGGACCTGGAAAAACGGCTGGTCGGCCACCGAGGCGGCACGCCAGCGCGGGCTGCCGTCGACGACCATGCCGTGGCGATCGACCACGCTCACCGAAAACACCATCCCCGACGGCAGCAGGCCTTCGCGCGACAGCTCGGGCAGCGCGCCGCGCGGGCCGCTGCGCTCCACCGCGTATTTCATCACGCGCAGGGTCTGGTCGATGCTGTCCACGCTGCGCGCCACCTGCGCCTCGTAGGTGCCCAGCACCTCGCCCACGGCGTCCGCCGCGGCGGCGCGGGCACGCTGGCGTCCCAGGTCGATTTCGTGCAGCGACAGCAGCCACAGGCCGGCCAGCAGCGCCAGCGCGAACAGCGGCAGCGAGATATACGTATCGAGCCCGCGCCGCAGCAGGCGCGCGCCGCGGCTGTCGCGCTTCACGGGCGCGGTCAACGCAGCACCTGCACGACCTTGACGCTGGCGTCGAGCGCATGGCGGTCGATATAGCCGATCATCGACGGATTGTCGGCCACCATGCGGCGCACGGCCACGCTGCCGGGCAGCTCGCGCGGCGGCTGGGCGTGACCGGTAAACATCATGCGGGTCCAGTGGGCTTTCATCATGGCGGGGGACCTGTCGGCCATCTGGTGGTAGAACGCGTCGCGCAGCGCGCTGCCCAGCGGCAGGTCCAGCGCCTGGGCCTCGGCGCCGTCGGGAAAGCGCGCCGTCTGGCCCAGGAAGATGGCGGCCACCTGGTCGCGCTGCAGCGACACCACCGGATTCCGGGGCGATACCACCAGCACCAGTTCGGCCGCGCGCGCCATGCCGGCGGCCAGCGGCGACAGGCACGCCAGCCCGAGGCTGGCCAGCAGCGCGGCGGCGATGCGCGTAAGCGCGGATGAATCAACGGTCATATGGGGCTCCTGTCGGTATTCCATGTACGGCGTCTCGCCAGTACGATGGGCGGCCGTGCGCACGGGCGACGGCAGCCACAGACGGGCGTCTGGTCTTCAGTTCGGGGGCAGGAAGGTCGACCGGGCCGCGTGCGCGCGGCCCTGCGCCGTGACGGCGCCATGCAGTGTTGCTACCCGGCGGCGATTTTCATGCCACACGGCAATATACCAGCAATTCTCACCAAAAACCACACATTTGTTTTGGTAGAATTACACCAATAGTTACTTTAAATTATCAAAATCACGTGTCCGGCGCGGCCGGTGCCAGTGCTGCCACCAGCTGGTCGATGCTGAACGGCTTCATCAGCAATTGTGCGCGCTCCAGGGCAAAGCGCGGCGTCTGGCCGCTGGCGAAAATGATGCGCAGCGACGGCCGCAGTTCGCGCGCGCGCGCAGCGAGCAACTCCCCCGACAGGTCGGGCAGCGAGATATCGGTGAGCATGACGTCGAAGCCGGCCGGGTCGTTCTCCAGCGCAGCCAACGCGCCCGCCGCGTCGCCGCGCGCACAGACCTGGTGTCCCAGCAGTTCGAGCAGTTCGGCCGTGGTTTCGCGCAGTTCCGGCTCGTCCTCCACCAGCAGGATGCGCAGGCCGGCAGCCTCCCCTGCCGATGGCGCGTCGGCGCTGGCGCCGGCGGCCGGGGCGGCGGGCGCCGTCAATTGCGCGTGGTGCTGGCGGTTGGCCAGCACGTGGCGCACCTTGCGCGCCAGCGCCTCGCGCGTGTACGGCTTGCCCAGCAGGTCGACGCCGGTATCGAGCCGGCCGCCGTGGACGATGGCGTTTTCCGTGTACCCGGACGTAAACAGCACGCCGATGCCGGGCAGGCGCTCGCGCGCCTTGCGCGCCAGGTCGGGACTGCGCAAGGGACCCGGCATCACCACGTCGGTAAACAGCAGGTCGATCGGCATGCCGCTGTCGATGATGGACAGCGCGCTGGCGGCGTCGCTGGCCTTGAGTACGCGGTAACCGAGTTCGCCCAGCATCTCCACCACGGTGGCGCGCACGCCTTCGTCGTCCTCGGCCACCAGGATGGTTTCCTGGCCGCCCACCACGGCGCGGTGCTCCACCGGGGCCGGCGCGTCCTCGATGTCGGTGGAGCGCGGCAGGTACAGCTTGACGGTGGTGCCGCATCCGGGCTCGCTGTAGATCTGCACATGGCCGCCCGACTGCCGCACGAAGCCGTACACCATCGACAGTCCGAGGCCGCTGCCGTGGCCTTCGGGCTTGGTGGAGAAGAACGGGTCGAATGCCTGCGCCATCACCTCGGGCGCCATGCCGGCGCCGGTGTCGCTCACGGCGATCATCACGTACTGACCGGGCGCCAGTTCCGGGTGGTTGCCCGCGTAATGGTCGTCGAGCATGGCGTTGCCCACTTCGATGGTGAGCTTGCCCCGCCCTTCCATGGCGTCGCGGGCGTTGATGCACAGGTTGAGCACTGCGTTTTCCACCTGCGCGGTATCGACCAGCGTGTTCCACAGACCGCCCGAGATCACGGTTTCCACCTCGATCTCCTCGCCCAGCGTGCGGCGCAGCATGTCCTCCATGCCGGCGATGAAGCGGCCGATGCGCACCACGCGCGGATCGAGCGCCTGGCGCCGGCCGAACGCCAGCAGGTAGCTGGCCAGCTTGGCCCCGCGCGTGACGCCGGCCAGCGCCTGTTCCAGCCGGCGCTCGGCGCGCGGCATGCCGGCCACGTCGCCGACCAGCAGCTGCAGGTTGCCGGAGATGACCTGCAGCAGGTTGTTGAAGTCGTGCGCCACGCCGCCCGTCAGCTTGCCGATCGCCTCCATCTTCTGCGCCTGCTGCAGTTTGAGCGCGGTGCGCCGCACCTCGTCGGCGGCGGCCCGCTCGGCCGTCATGTCGCGGCCCACGGCGTGCACGAAGCCGCCCTCCGGCACCGCCGTCCACGACAGGATGGCGTGACCGCCGCCCTTGCGCAGCGTGCGGTTCTCGAATTTGAAGGTGCTGCGGCCCTGCGCCAGCGATTCCATTTCGCTGGCCGACGCCTGCACGTCGTCCTGGTGCAGCAGCTTGTAGACGGACGTGCCGATCACTTCCGCCTCCTCCCAACCCAGCAAACGGGTAAAGGCGGGATTGGCGGCCGTGACGAAGCCGTCGAGGGTGGTGACCAGCATGACGTCGGTCGCGTGGCGCCACATGCGGTCGCGCTCCGCCGTGCGTTCGGCCACCTGCTGCTGCAGCTTGTGCGCGGTGGCCTTCTGGTCTTCGATGTCGGTGCTGGTGCCCACCCAGCGCTGCACCACGCCGTTGTCGTCGATGATGGGCATGGCGCGCACCAGGTG
>JBEVMD010000361.1:0-7356 GCA_040508835.1 Duganella sp.
TGGGATAGGCCAGCGTCAGGCACAGTTCCTGCGCCGGCTGTTCGATGGCAAAGCGGACTTGCGAGCGCATGGTGACCACGTCCGGCGGCATCTGTTCCGGTTCCAGCACCTTGGCGCGGCCCAGTTCGTCGAGCAGGCCGGCGTTGGCGTCGGCGGTGGCGGACGGCAGCGCGTCCAGCAAGGCTTCCAAGCGTTCGATATCGAGCGATGAGACAGTGATCTGAGGTTTCATGGAGGACTCCAGTGTGTGGGTAGGTGCATGCAGGCGCGGCAGTGCGGGTCAGCGGCCGCTGCGGCGGCGGACTTGCGGGAAAGACGGAGAGGGTGGCTCGGCAGGCGGGAACCGCGAGGGTTCGTGCTTACCGAGCGAACGAGAGGCTGGCGAGATCCTTGGTGGACGGACTGTAGCGAGCGGCCACAGGCAATACGCCCTCGTTCAGGGAAGAACAATTGCCATGCGCGGGAATGCCGGATATGCAAAAGGTGTTCATCGGGATCGAGTATATACCGTTTACCGCAATGATTGAACGTTGCGGGGCGGCGCCGGTCCAACCGGGATACCACCCGACCACCCACCTTCCGCATGGAGGAGACCATCATGGAGACATCCACTCCGGCATCCGCGCCCGACCTTGGCGCCATCAAGCAGCGGCAGCAGGCCACCTGGGCCAGCGGCGACTTTGCCGTGATCGGCGTCACGCTGCAGATCGTCGGCGAGTCGCTGGCCGAGGCCGCCGACATCCGCGCCGGCGAACGCGTGATCGACATCGCTGCCGGCAACGGCAACGCGTCGCTGGCGGCCGCCCGCCGCTTCGCCCGCGTCACGTCCACCGACTACGTGCCGGCGCTGCTGGAAAAAGGCCGCGCCCGCGCGGCAGCGGAAGGATTCGACATCGCGTTCCGCGAGGCGGACGCCGAGCAGCTGCCGTTCGGCGACGGCAGCTTCGACGTGGCGCTGTCCACGTTCGGCGCCATGTTCGCGCCCGACCATGCGCGCGCGGCCGGCGAAATGCTGCGCGTGGTGTGCGGCGGCGGGCGTATCGGCCTGGCCAACTGGACGCCCGCCGGTTTCGTGGGCCAGGTATTCCGTACCGTGGCCGCGTTCGTGCCGCCGCCGGCCGGCGTGCAGTCGCCGCTGCTGTGGGGCACCGAAGAGCACTTGCGCGCCATGTTCGGCGTGGACGCGCAACGGCTCGACATTACCCGCAAGCTGTTCAATTTCCGTTACGCGTCCATCGCCCACTGGCTGCAGGTGTTCCGCGATTTTTACGGACCCACGCACAAGGCGTTCGCCGCGCTCGACGAAGCGGGGCAGCAGGGCCTCAGCGAAGAGCTCACCGCCCTGCTGGACCGGGCCAACGTGGCCGGCCACGGCTCGCTGGTGCTGCCGGCCGAATACCTGGAGGTGGTGATCGCCAAGCGGCGTTGAGCCGCCGTTACAGGTAGCGCGCCAGCAGGGCCCGGTCCAGCGCCGCATCGAGGGCAATGCGCACCACGTGGCCGCTGCCCGGCGCCACCGCGATGTCCGCGCCATCGTCGGCCAGCATGCGCGCGATGGTGATGTCGCGGTTGCCGCGCGGATGGATGACCTCGATGCGGTCGCCCACGGCAAAGCGGTTTTTGACGTCGATGCGGGCCCAGCCGTCCGCAACGTCCAGCACGTCGCCCACGTACTGGCTGCGGTGCACTTCCGACGCGCCGCGCAGATAGTTCTGGTGCGCCTGCGTGTGGTGGCGCTGGTAAAAGCCGTCCGTGTAACCGCGATTGGCCAGGCCCTGCAGCTGGCCCAGCAGGGCCACGTCGAACGGGCGGCCGGCCACCGCGTCGTCGATGGCCTGGCGGTACACCTGGGCCGTGCGCGCCGCGTAGTACAGCGACTTGGTGCGGCCTTCGATCTTGAGCGAATCGACGCCGATCTTTACCAGCCGTTCGATGTGCTCGACCGCGCGCAGGTCTTTCGAATTCATGATGTAGGTGCCGTGTTCGTCTTCCAGGACCGGCATCAGCTGGCCGGGCCGCTCGGCTTCCTCGATCAGGTACGGCCGGTCGGCCAGCAGGTGGCGCGGTTGCTGGTGCAGCGCGGAGAACGGCCGCTCCGCTTCGTGCAGCGCCTGCTGGAAGTGCAGCGGGATTACCTGCATCGGATCCGCGCCCAGGTCGCCGCTGGCGTCCTCGCTGGCGCTTTTTACCTTGTAGTCCCAGCGGCAGGAGTTGGTGCACGTGCCCTGGTTGGAATCGCGGTGGTTGAAATAACCCGACAGCAGGCAGCGGCCCGAGTAGGCGATGCACAGCGCGCCATGCACGAAGACTTCCAGCTCCATCTCCGGGCACTGCTGGCGGATTTCCTCGATTTCGTCGAGCGACAGTTCGCGCGACAGGATCACGCGCGTCAGGCCCATGCGGTGCCAGAATTTCACATCGGCCCAGTTGACGGCGTTGGCCTGCACCGACAGGTGGACCGGCACGTCCGGCCACTGGTCGCGCACCATCATGATCAGGCCGGGATCGGCCATGATCAGCGCATCGGGCCCCATGGCAATCACCGGCGCCATGTCGCGCAAATAGGTTTTGAGCTTGGCGTTGTGGGCGAAGATATTGCTGGCGACAAAAAACTGCTTGCCGCGCGCGTGGGCGCCGGCAATCCCTTCCTGCAGCGCCTGCAGGGTGGAGAAATCGTTGTTGCGCACGCGCAGGCTGTAGCGGGGCTGGCCCGCGTACACGGCGTCGGCGCCGTAGTCGAAGGCGGCGTGCATCTTGGCCAGCGAGCCGGCGGGAAGGAGAAGTTCGGGAGCTTGGACCATGATCAGCGGACAAAGCGGCGGATTCTAGGGCGACGCACCGTGTAAATCTTTGCGCCAGATCAAAAAACGGCGTGTCAGGGCAGTTCGGACAACCGTGCAAGCCGGTGATTATTTCGCCACGCAAGCATCGCGGCCGATGGGTGCTCCTATACTCCATTTCAATACTCATTTCAGTGCATGCCGTCCCGCGACCTTGGCGCTCGTTGGCGACGCCGCTGGCGGCTGCGCTGACGATTACCATCGGAACGACATGAAAAACATCGTGCTTGCATTGTGCCTCGTGCTCAGCCTGAAAGCGGCCTGGGCCGAGTCCGACCTGCGCCCCGCCATATTGCTGACCGCATCGCAGTCGCGCGACAGCCAGGACCTGTCGGGCCAGTGGACGTACTCGAAAGACCTGTACCGTACCGGCCTGAACGACATCAACGGCTGGGTGGCCAAGTCGCGCATGCAGCGCTACCGCGACATCGATATCGCCGCCCAGGAAGCCAAAGGCGGCGTCGATTTTTTTGAATTCGACCTCGACCGCAGTGCGCAGATGAGCATCCCTGGCGCCTGGAACGCCGCCACGCCGGCGCTGCGCTATTACGACGGCCTGGTGTGGTTCCAGCGCAAGTTCAACGCCCGCAAGCAGGACGGCCAGCGCGCCTTTTTGCGCTTCGAGGCGGTCAACTATCGCGCGTATGTGTACCTGAACGGCAAGGAAATCGGCCGCCACGAGGGCGGTTTTACGCCCTTCGTGCTGGAAGTGACCGACGCCCTGCGCACCGGCGACAACCGCCTGAGCGTGGGAGCCGATTCCACCCATGATGCGCAAGCGATTCCCACGGCCATCACCGACTGGGATATCTATGGCGGCATCACCCGCCCCGTGCGCCTGATCACCACCCCGGCCACCTTTATCGACGACGCCACGCTCAGCCTGGGCCTGGACGGCCGCATCACCGGCGCCGTGCAGCTGCAGGGCGCGCAGGCGGCCGGGCAAGTGGTCAACGTGGCGATCGGGACATTGGCTACTGCCAGCGCCACCACCGACGCCCATGGCCGCGCCGTGTTCGATATCCGGGCGCCGGCCAAGCTGGAGCGCTGGTCGCCGGACGCGCCCACGCTCTACGACGTCAGCTTCGCCACCGCTGCCGATCGCGTGCAAGACCGCATCGGCTTTCGCACCATTGCCGTCAAGGGCACGGAGATTCTGCTCAATGGCAAACCGATTTTCTTGCGCGGCATCTCGCTGCACGAGGAAGAGTTTGGCGCCAATCCGGCGCGCAACATGACGGAGCAGGCGTCGCGCGCGCTGCTCACGGAAATCAAGCACGGCCTGGGCGCCAACTACGTGCGGCTGTCGCACTACCCGCATGCGGAAACCACGCTGCGCCTGGCCGACGAAATGGGGTTATTGGTCTGGAGCGAAATTCCCGTGTACTGGACCGTGGACTGGGAAAATCCGGCCGTGCTGCGCAAGGCGCTGACGATGCAGGCGGAAACCATCTACCGCGACCGCAACCGCGCCGCCGTGGTGTTGTGGAGCGTGGGGAACGAGACACCGGTCTCGCCCGCCCGCACCGCGTTCCACGGCGCCATGGCCGACAACGTGCGCGCGCTCGACCCCACCCGTCTGGTGAGCGCGGCGCTGCTGGTGGAACGCCACAAGGTGAACGGCGAGGAGGTCACGCACATCCAGGACCCGCTGGCCGACAAGCTCGACGTGCTGGCCGTGAACACCTACGCCGGCTGGTACGGCGGCGACACGCTGGCCGCGCTGCCCACGCTGAAATGGCAGCTGCCCACGGACCGGCCGCTGATCCTGTCCGAATTTGGCGCCGACGCGCTGGCTGGCTACCGCAACGACGGCATGAAAAAATTCACCGAGGAATACCAGGCCGAGTACTACCGCCAGACGCTGGCCATGGCGGCACGGCTGCCCACGCTGCGCGGCCTGTCGCCGTGGATATTAAAAGACTTCCAGTCGCCGCGGCGCGAACACCCGGTATTTCAGAACGGCTGGAACCGCAAGGGACTGATGTCGGAAACCGGCGTGCGCAAGCAGGCGTTCGGGGTGCTGGCGGAATATTATCGGAGCAAGGGCGCCAGGTAACACCGCCCCTCAGTTTTCGCTGTTTACCTGGTCGGAGGTGGTCTTCGTTCCCGCCCGCCGGCAGCGCTCCGAACAATACTTGACCTGCTCCCAGTCACGCGCCCACTTCTTGCGCCACGTAAAAGGCAGCAGGCAGTGCGCGCATGATTTCGATGGCAGGTCGGACTTCTTGCGCATCCTGGTCATGCGATTCTCCCGTGAACCGGCTCAGCCCAGTTCCTTCTCCAGGAACTGCTCCAGTTTTTCCAGCGACTTGCCCTTGGTTTCCGGCAGACACGTCGCCACAAAGATCAGCGACAACACATTGATGCCGGCAAACACGAAGAACGTGGCGCTGCCGAACTGCGCCATGGCGGCCGGGAACAGCAGCGCAACCAGGCCATTGAATACCCACTGGCACGCCACCGCCGTGCCGGTCAGCACGCCACGCAAATGCATCGGGAACAGCTCGGACATCAGCAGCCAGTACACGGGCGAAATCAGCATCTGCATGAACAGCAGGAAGCACAAGATGCACGCCAGCGCGGCATAGCTTTTCATCAGTCCTTCGGGCATGTAGAGCAACACGGCGCCCAGCGCAGCCTGGGTCGCGACGACGAAGCCGAGACCGGACATCAGCATGGTCCGGCGGCCCAGCTTGGCGATCAGCCAGATGCCGATGAAGGTTGCGATCAGCGCCACCACGCCGTTGCCGATAGTGGCGGTCAACGCGGCGTTGGTGCCCAGGCCCGTCGATTTCAAAATGATCGGCGTGAAATACATGAAAGCATTTACGCCCGTAAATTGCGCCACGAAACCGAGGCCGATACCGATCCACAGCAGTTTGCGGATCCACGGCGTGCCGAGCACGGCGGACCAGCCTACCTGTTCGTGCTCGATCTTGTTGAGCTTGACCATTTCGGCCAGTTCCACCTCGATTTGCTTGTCGGACGAGCGGATTTGTTCGAGCACGGCGCGCGCTTCCTTCATCCGGTTTTTACTTGCCAGCCAGCGCGGCGAGGCCGGCACGAACAGCATGCCCAGTCCCAGCAGGATCGCCGGCACGGCGGCAATGGCCAGCATGTAGCGCCAGACGTGGGGCGAGCCGGAGAAATGCGCGAGCGCCGCGTTGAGAATGTACGCGATCAACTGCCCGCTGACGATCATCAGCTCGTTCTGGCTGACCAGCCGGGCGCGCCGGCTGGGGCCGGCCATTTCGGCAATGAATACCGGCACCGTGGACGACGCGCCGCCGACGGCCAGCCCGAGCACGAAGCGCATGGCCACCATCACCGCCACCGACGGCGCCAGCGTCGTGCCCAGCACGCCGATCAGGAACACCAGCGCCAGGCCCATCAAGGTGGTGCGGCGGCCGTACTTGTCCGACAGCGTGCCGGCCATCAGCGAACCGGCGGCCGCGCCAAACACCAGGGCCGACGTGACGACGCCCTCGGTGACCGGGGTCAGGCCGAGGCCGCCATTTTCGATGGGCGTGCTCATGAAGGGCAACGCGCCCGAGATCACGCCCGTGTCGTAACCGAAAGCCAGCGCGCCCATGGTGGCGGCAATTGCGACCTTGAAGACGAAGCGACTTTCCTTGGTATCGGGCGGCGTGGCGGCGGGAGAGGGTTCTGTGGTGGAACTCATGGAGGGGTACCCTTCTTGGAAATGGATTGCGCTGATATCCGAACGTCAGGGGCAACCGTTATCGATTTATCGTCGGGACGCGGATAGCCCGTGGCCAGCGTAGACATTTCTCAGCAAAAAATTTTTCTCAGAATAAATGAAGTTGGCCTTTGGTAGTGTTCGCCACCATACATACGGCCCTATCGGACCCGGTACACTGGCTTGCATTGAACATATCGGGCGGAGTAAGGAATGCGATATATGGATTTCAGTTCGTGGCAAACCGCGATGACCACCTTGGTCGGGCTGGCGTTGTTTACCCTGATCGGCGTGGGCATCCGCATCCTGGTGATGCAAACCGTCCAGCAGCGCCGCGAGCGCATGAACCGGCAGATCAACGAGCGGGTGAAAACGCTGATGTCGGCTTACCGCACGCTGGGTGGTTCGTTTACGGGACAGCTGACCGTCGATCCCACCCATTTGCGCGACTTGCGCAATCGGGCGCCAGCAGGTGAGACACAAGAGAAGCCAGCAGATGGGCCAACGCCGCAGGCGGATGCCCAGACCAGCTCCGACCGCTCCCGCCGCATCCGCGATGCAGTGGAAGCCGCACTGGCCGACATCCTGCTGCTGGGAACGGAAGAACATTGCCGACTGGCGGGCGCAGCAGCGGCCGACCTGGCAGCAGGGCGCCCGATCCACACGGCCGAACTGGTGATCAGCCTGCGCAGCTTCATCCGCAGCGCGCTCGACCTGGGACCGATGCCGGGAGATGTGGTGATCCCACTGCAGGGGCCGACGCGCGTGCAAGGCGGCGCGGGGCGGGGCAAGGATGATGGGGACAAGTCGGGC
>JBEVMD010000417.1:0-6029 GCA_040508835.1 Duganella sp.
ATCGGCAAGGTCAGGTCGCGCTCGGCTACATCGGCCGGCGCGGCCAGCAGCACGCGCGCGCCACGGCCGCGCATCTCGGTCGCCAGCGCCAGCAGGCTGGCTTGGGTTGCGCCGCGCGTGGCGAAGATCACCAGCGGGTAGCCTTCCTCGATCAGCGCCATCGGGCCGTGCTTGATCTCGGCGCCGGAAAACGCCTCGGCCTGCAGCGCCGAGGTTTCCTTGAATTTGAGGGCCGCCTCCAGGGCGATCGGGAAGCTGATGCCGCGCCCGACCACCATGATGTTGCGCGCGGGCGCCAGCACGTCGATGGCCGGCGACCAGTCGATGGCGGCGGCCGTGCGCAGCGACTCGGGCAGCGCTTCCAGTGCGTTCTTGAGTTCCGCGTCGTCCTGCCAGTGGGCCACCAGGCGCGCGCCAGCCACCAGGCTCGTAATGAAACTCTTGGTGGCGGCCACGCTCTGCTCCTTGCCCGCGCGCAGCGGCAGCGACCATTCGGCCGCCTGCGCCAGCGGCGAACCGATATCGTTGACCAGCGCGATGGTGGTGGCGCCGCCGTCGCGGAAGTACCGCATCGGTTCCACCACGTCCGGGCTCTGGCCCGACTGCGAGATGGCAATCGCCAGCGTGTCCTTCGTGATCAGCGGCGATTTGTTGAGCGTGACGAGCGACATCGGCAGCGAGGCCACCACCCGGCCCAGGCGCGCCATGATCAGGTAGGCGGCGTAGGCGCAGGCGTGGTCGGACGAGCCGCGTGCGATGGTCAGTGCGGTGGAGAACGCGGTGTTCCTCAGCGTGCGGCCCAGTTCCGCGTAGCGGTCGCCGTCATGCTCCAGTTGCAGTGCTACGCATTCGGCGGCGGACAGGGCTTCCTTGAGCATCATTGAGGTCACAGCAATTCTCCTTCGAGGTAGACGGCTTTGAGGTTGAGATCACGATCGAGCACCACCAGGTCGGCCCAGGCGCCGGGCGCCAGGCGGCCCCGGTCCGACACGCCCAGGTAGTCGGCGGCGTAGGTGGACACGCGCGCCGAGGCATCGGCCAGGTCCAGGCCCAGGCCCACCAGGTTGCGCAGCGCCTGGTCCATGGTGAGGGTGCTGCCGGCCAGCGTGCCATCGGGCAGGCGCACGCCGCCCATGCATTTCAGGACCACCTGGCGACCCAGCATGTATTCGCCGTCCGGCATGCCGGTGGCGGCGGTGGAATCGGTCACGCAGTACAGATTGGGGATGCAGCGCAGCGCGGTGCGGATGGCGCCCGGGTGCACGTGCAGCAGGTCGGGGATCAGTTCCGCATATTGGGCATGGGCCAGCGCCGCGCCCACCATGCCCGGCTCGCGGTGATGCAGGCCCGTCATGGCGTTGAACAAATGGGTGAAACCGTGGGCGCCGTGTTCCAGCGCGGCCTTGCCGTCTTCGTACGAACCGGCCGTGTGGCCGATCTGCACCCGCATGCCGGCATCCGACAATTCCTTCACCAGCGCCAGGTGGCCTTCGATTTCGGGCGCCACGGTGATCAGCTTGAGCGGCGCCAGTTTTTCCAGCTGCTGCACGTCGGCCAGCTTGGCAGAGCGGGCGAAGTCGGGCTGCGCACCGAGCTTGCCGGCATTGATGTACGGGCCTTCCAGGTGGGCGCCCAGCACGCGCGCCTCGCCCTTGCCGCGCTGCGCGACCACCTTGCCGATGGCGGCCAGCGCCAGGTCGATGTCCTCGGGCGGCGCGGTCATGGTGGTGGCCAGCATGCTGGTGGTGCCGTGCTTGGCGTGGACGGCGGCGATGATGCGGACCGCGTCGCCGCCCTCCATCACGTCCCTGCCGCCGCCGCCGTGCACGTGCAGATCGATGAAGCCGGGCAGGATGTAGTCGTCCGCGTTGAGCGCCGGATCGACGCTGTTGCCGGTAATGACGCCGATGCGCGCCTCGAAATTGATTGCGCCATGCACCCAGCCTGCCGATGTCAGGATATTGCCTTTGATTGCAGCACTCATGTGCGCGACTCCGGTTGTTCGTCTCGATGATGCCGGCGCGTGGCCGGCGGGATGTTCAGTTGTTCAGCCGTGCCAGGATCAGGCGCAGCGCGCCCGCTGCCGAATCGCCGCGCGCGGTCACCACGCGGTCGAGCACTTCCGCCGGCAGGTAAGGGCGCATGGGGGCGGCCAGTCCGCCGCACAGGGCGATGGGCAGCGCGCCGGTCGGGTCCAGCGCGGCGGCCATGCGCTGCACCTGGCGGCCCGCTTCGCGCAGGATGGCGCGCGCATCGATGTTCGATGACGCATGCTGCAGCACCACGCGCGCCAGTTGCGCGTACCGGGTTTGCGTGGCGCCGGCCAGCCATTGCTGGAGGATTTCGCGGGTGGCGGCGTCCTTGCCCGCGCCGGCGCCGCAGGCTTGCGCCACGTCGTCGGCAAAGGCGTTGGCCGGCAGGCGGCCGTCGAACGATTGCTGCAGATGGTTGACGGCCTGCAGGCCGATCCACGCGCCGCTCGCTTCGTCGCCGGCGGGGAAGCCCCAGCCGCCCACTTCCACGTGGCGCCCGTCGGCCAGCTTGACCTCGCCCACGCTGCCTGTGCCCAGCGCGATGATGGCGCCGGCCTGGCCGTCGTGCGCGCCCAGCACCGTGGTATGGCCGTCCGATTCCAGCGCCACGACCGCGTAGCCGGGATTGGCGGCCATGAACTGCGCTGCCCACTGTTTGTTGTGCACGCCGGCCAGTCCGAGGCCGATGGCAATCGCTGCACGCGGCGCGGCGGGCAGGCCGGCGTTGTCGAACGCCTGGGCGACTGCTGCGTCCACGGCTGCCCAGGCGCCCGGAATGCCATGCATCAGGCCGGACGGACCGCTGGCGCCTTCGGCGATGGTTGCGGGTTGGCCGGGATGGCCGGTGTGGTCGAAGCGGGCCAGGCGCGCGCGGGTGCCGCTGCCGCCGCCGTCTACGCCGATGAGAAATTCGATCATGGTTGTCCAGGTGCGCTGTCGCCGGGATCCCCGGTGGTGAGGGCACTATAGAGGGTGGCCGCGCGCACTGTCAACAGGTATTTAACTGGTATTAAAAAATTTCGAAGTGGACTACAGTTAGTAAATTGAAATTAACCGTTAAGCGCTTGTTTTGATTGAGGAATGATGCGCTGGCGGAAAGTCCGGGCGTTGTGGATATGCATGCCACTTTGATGCGGATCGTGGTGGCACGGGCGCATGGCACTGGACTGCTGCTAGCGGACGCGGTGCTCGCGCATGCTGTCGCGCTCGTACGTGATCAGGCGCGGACCGCTCAGCTCGATGGTGTCGGCAGCCTGGGTGGTGACGACCACGCGGAACGGCCCGCTCAGGTGGATGGCGGTAAACGGCGCCACGGTGCGGCGTTCGGTGATCGGCGTGCTGTCCGGCTTGCCGGCGTGGGCCGGTCCGCTGGCGAGGACGGTCGTGACGAACGCGGCAAATACGGTGCGTGCGATGGCGTGGCTCATGATGGTGGTGCTCCTGGTCGAGATGCGATGGCTGCACGATAGGGCATCGCCGCGCCGCCTGCACGCGGCATCGGACGGACTTCGCTAATCAGGGGATCAGCGGCAAAAAAGCGGTGCTGAGCGGCGATTCGATTTCGCGCGCAGCGCCGATAATGTCATAATGAACCCCATGCGGTGTTACCCATGGAAAAGGAGAGCACATGATCAGATACCTGGGAACCAAAAATACCAAGGACGGTGGTGTGCTGTATATTTTTCTGATTAACGGCTTGCAAAAAGAAATCCGTGAAGCCGCCCTCAAGCAGTATCCCGGCTGTTACGACGCCTTGCCCGCCACGGCCAAGGCCCGCATCAGCGCCAACCGCGCCTGGCTGTCGAAAACCTGACGTGACATTTTTTTATCCAGCACTGCAGCGCTGCCTGGCAGCGGCGGGCCTGATGGCCGGCGCCGCCGCCATGGCGCAGTCGGTCCCCACCACGTTCGGCACCATCATCGGCAACGGCCTGCTGTGCCGCGACCAGACCGCCAATTTCTATTACTACGATTACCTGGTCAGGCATTTCGGCGCGCCGTACAAGCACGAGGGCGGCGCCTTCTGGTTCCGCACCGACGGCGCCACGCTGTGGGGCCGCGAAATTCCCGAAGTGATGGTCAGCGACGACACCAGCACGTATATTTTTGTGGGCGCCGTGGCCGAGGCCACGCCCGAAGAGCTGCACCAGGCCATCATCACCCAGGTGGGCACGCACTACACGCGGATCGACACGTCGGCCTATCCGGTGCGCGAGTCGCGGCCCGCCAGCCGCATCGTGTATTTCGACACCCGGTCCAAGATCTACTGCGCAAAATTCAAGCCGCTGCCGCCGGTGCAGCCGCCCCCCGTGCGTTCGCGGCTAAAATAGGGGACGCGCACTCACAAGGTTTTCATGTACACGCAATACTTCAACCTGAAACAATCGCCGTTCTCCATCGCGCCCGACCCGCGCTACCTGTTCATGAGCGAACGCCACCGCGAAGCGCTGGCGCACCTGCTGTATGGCATCGGTAGCGGCGGCGGCTTCGTGCTGCTCACCGGAGAAATTGGCGCGGGCAAGACCACGGTCTGCCGCTGTTTCATGGAGCAGATTCCCGACAACTGCAAGCTCGGCTACATCTTCAATCCCAAGCTGACGGTGGAAGAGCTGCTGCTCACCATCTGCGACGAGTTCGGCGTGCAGCTGCCGCCGCAAGGCGCGGGCGCCGTCAGCGTCAAGGGTTACGTGGATGCGATCAACGCCTACCTGCTGGCCAGCCACGCGCAGGCGAAAAACAATGTGCTGATCATCGACGAGGCGCAGAACCTGTCGGCCGAAGTGCTGGAGCAGCTGCGCCTGCTCACCAACCTGGAAACCAGCGAGCGCAAGCTGCTGCAGATTATCCTGATCGGCCAGCCCGAGCTGCGCACCATGCTGGCCCGGCCCGAGCTGGAACAGCTGGCGCAGCGCGTGATCGCGCGCTACCACTTGGGTTCGCTGTCCGAGCCGGAAACCACGGCCTATGTCGAGCACCGGCTGGCCGTGGCGGGCGCGGCGGCGATCGCGCCGTTTCCGCGCCGTTTGATGGGCCTGGTGCACCGCCTGACCAAGGGCGTGCCGCGCCGCATCAACCTGCTGTGCGACCGCGCGCTGCTGGGCGCCTACGTGGAAAACCAGCCGCAGGTATCGCGCACGATCTTGCGGCAGGCCGCGGCGGAAGTGTTTGCCGGCGCCGATGCGGGCACGGCCGGCCTGGAGGCGGGTCCGGGCGCGCGCTGGCCGCTGGTCGTGGCGGGCGTGGCCGGCGGCGTGGTGCTGGGCGCGCTGCTGTGGCAGTTTGCCGGACGCGACCGGGGCGATGCTGCGCCCGCGCCGCAGCCGGCAGCCGTTGCGGGGGCGCCGGCCAGGCCGGCGCCAGCACTTGCAGCGCCGGGCCCGGCTGCCACCGGCACGGCTGCCACGAATGCCATGACTGCCACGAATCCTGCGACTGCCACGACTGCCACGAATGCTACGGCCGCCACGACTGCCTTGTCGGCCACGACCGCATCGGCCGTGGCCGACAAGGCGGCGGCGCTGCGCCAGCTGGCCGGCCTGTGGGGCCTGCAGCTGACCGACAGCGATCCGTGCGCGGCCGCTGCGCGCCTGAATTTGCGCTGCCTGCAGACCAGGGGCGGGCTGGACGAGCTGCGCCAGCTCGATCGCCCGGCCGTGCTCACCTTGCGCGACAACCCGGTGATACCGGGCTACGTGCTGCTGACCGCGCTGGACGCGCGGGGCGCCACCATCACCGGCGCCAGCGGCAAGCCCGAGCGCATCGCACTCGACGCCCTGGCCGCGCGCCTGGATGGCGAGTTCACCACGTTCTGGCGCGCGCCCAGCGCCTGGCGCGACCAGGTGGTGGCGGGGGACCGCGGTCCCGACGTCGATTGGCTGGCCGGCCGCCTGGCGCAAATGTACGAACTGGCAGCGCCGGCGTCCAACCAGCCGCTCGACGCGGCGCTGCGCAAGCGCCTGCGCGAGTTCCAGGCGCAGTACCAGCTCAAGGCGGACG
>JBEVMD010000460.1:0-7343 GCA_040508835.1 Duganella sp.
GCAGCGGTACGACATGTAAAATAACGCCACGTACGCCAGCGCCGCGCCGCGCGTGCCGATCAGCAGCGCGGTCCAGGCCAGCAGCGACACGGCCAGCATCAGCCGGAACAGCGGCTGCTCATTCTTGTACACCAGATCCATGCAGCTCCCGGGCGATGACACAAAGTTTCCAGGAAGCTATTTTATCGGGTATTTGAGAAAAAGTTAACGCTTTATGGCAACGCGGTCTGCAGGTCGGCGATATTGATCGGTTTGACCAGGTGGGCGGCAAAGCCGGCCGCGCGGCTGCGCGACTTGTCGTTTTCCTGGCCATAGCCGGACAAGGCGATCAGGGTCAGGGCGGCCCCCTGCGGCAAGGCGCGCAGGCAGCCGGCCAGCGCGAAGCCGTCCATGCCCGGCAGGCCGATGTCGAGGATGGCCACCTGCGGCATGGCGGCCGTGGCGGCAGCGATGGCCTGCGCCGGGTCGTACGCCACGCTGGCCTGGTAGCCCAGCGCGCCCAGCAGTTCGGCCAGCGAGTCGGCCGCGTCCTGGTTGTCGTCCACCACCAGCACCCGGGTGCCGGCAGTTGTCGGCGCGCCGGGCGCAGGCGTCGAGGTCGCCACGGTTGGCGCCGGTTCATCGGCCGCCACCGAATCGGGCAGGGTAATGGTAAACGTGCTGCCGCGCCCTTCCCCGCCGCTATACGCCTGCACCGTGCCGCCGTGCATCTGCACCAGATTGCGCACCAGCGCCAGCCCGATGCCGAGCCCGCCCTTAGCGCGGTCCAGCTTGCGGCTGCCCTGCACGAACAGATCGAAGATGTGCGGCAGCAAGGTGGCCGGGATGCCGTTGCCGTCGTCCGTGACCAGGATCTGCACGCAGCGCTCGCGCACCCGCGTGGCCAGCGTGATGTGGCCGCCTGCCGGCGTGTAGCGGGCGGCATTGCTGAGCAGATTCGACACCACCTGCGCCAGCCGCGCCGGATCGCCGTGCCAGCGCACGGTGGGCACGTCGACCAGCAGCCGGTGATGTTTCTGTTCGATCAGCGGCGCAGCCATCTCGATTGCCTTGTTGAGCACGTCGGCCAGCGCCACGTCTTCCTTGCGCAGCTCGACCTTGCCGCTGGCAATGCGCGACACGTCCAGCAGATCGTCCACCAGCCGCACCAGGTGATCGACCTGGCGCTGGATCACGTCCTGCTCGTGCAGGGTGTCGCTGCATCCGGGATGGCGTAACTTCATCAGCTTGAGCGCGGTGACGATGGGCGCCAGCGGATTGCGCAGCTCGTGGCCCAGCATGGCCAGGAATTCGTCCTTGATGCGCGACGACGAATCGAGGTCGTCGTGCAGGCGCGCGCTTTGCTCCATGGCCAGCGCCAGCGCCCGGTCCGCTTCGAGCCGGCTCAGCGTGGCGCACACGCTGGCCGTGAATTGTTCCAGGAACTGGCGGCAGGCGCCATCGACCGGCAGGTACGGCGACACCCGGAACGCCAGCGCCAGCTCGGCGCACAGCTGCAGCTCCGCGCCCTGGATCACGACGACGCCGGCTGCCTGGTCCGAGACGGCAGTGGCGGACGCTTCGCCGCGCAGCAGCTGCACGGCCAGCAGGTCGCGCGGATGACCGGCAGCGCACTGGTCGATGGCAGCTTCGACATCGGCCTGGCTGCGGCTGGCCAGCAAGGCGCGCCCCAGCAGGTCGAGCGCATGGCGGCGCCGTTCGGCCAGCACCTGGGCCGTGGCGTCGGTGCACACCACCAGCACGCCGCCCACGCGGTCGCGGTCGTCATACACGGGGGTGTAGCTGTAGTTCCAGTAGACGTGTTCCAGCCTGCCGTTGCGCACGATGGGCACCAGCGTGGCGGCGTACCACTGCGGCTCGCCGCCCTGCCGCACGTGTTCGATCTGCGGGCCGATGGTGGCCCATGCCTCGGCCCAGCAAGCAGGACCGTTCTGTCCCAGCGCGGCCGGATGTTTGCCGGCGCCAAAGCACGGCACGAACGCGTCGTTATAGATCTGCACCATCGCATCGCCCCAGTACAGGAACATCGGTTGCGCCGCGTGCAGCACCACGCTGACACTGGTGCGCAGCGCCCCCGGCCAGCCGTCGATGGCGCCCAGCGCAGTGGCGTGCCACGGATAGTGGCGCACCAGGTCGCGCATCGGCGTGCCGGCGCCGATGAAGCGGTGCAGCGTGGGCGTGGCCATGGGCGTTGGCGTTGGCAAGGAGGGAACGGGAAGTGCCGACATGATCTATTTATCTACGGAAAGCAGAAGTGTAGCAACTGTGTTGCACTGCGGCGCACGATTCGGCAACCGGCTGGACACTTGCCGAACTGTAGTGATTCAACAACGGGCAGGCATGGTAAGTGCGCCATCGCCGGCCCATCAAATCAACTCGGTGACTGTTTCCGGCAAGCCCGATTTGCCGCTGCTTTTCCTCGCCTATCATCGATTTACCCGCCAAGGGGGAGACATTCAAACTATAAGAGGAATCGCATGAATAACCGGAACACTCGCAGTCCGCTCAAGCCGTCCGTCGTGGCCGTCATGGGCGCTATCGGCGTGGTGGCCGCCATGGCCGCCCGCGCCCAGGACACCGCGCCAGCCGACACCGCCGCCAAGGCTGAAGAGAACGTGGTGGTGGTCACGGGCTTCCGCGCCAGCCTGAACAGCGCACTGAACACCAAGCGCGCCAGCGACGGCATCGTCGACGTGATCAAGGCGGAAGACATTGCCAAGTTCCCGGACGCCAACCTGGCCGAATCGCTGCAGCGCGTGCCGGGCGTGTCGCTCACGCGCGGCGACGGCGGCGAAGGCAAGCAGATCACCGTGCGCGGCCTGAACGCCGGTTTTACGCGGGTGCGCATCAACGGCATCGAGGGCGTGACCGCCACCGGCGCGTCCGACATCAACGGCAGCACCAACCGTGGCCGCGGCTTCGACTTTTCCGTGTTCGCATCCGAACTGTTCAACAGCCTGGAGGTGCGCAAGACGTCCGAGGCGGCCGTGGAAGAAGGCTCGCTGGGCGCCACCGTGGACCTGCGCACGGGCCGTCCGTTCGACTACAAGGACCGCACCTTCAGCCTCGGCGCCCAGGGCATGCACAACTCGGTGTCGAAGACCAGCGATCCGCGCGTGACGGCGCTGTACTCGGACCGCTGGAAAACCCCGTACGGCCAGTTCGGCGCGCTGATCTCGGGCGCCTATTCCAAGCGCACGGCGCAGGAGGAAGGCTACGAGGCGGTGGAGCTGCTCAGCGCCAGCAACGACGGCGGCTTTTGCTCGCCGCTCGGTGCGGCCGTGCAGAATCCCGCCAACAACGCCGTCAAGGGCGTGACTGCCGCCAGCTGCGGCTTCGGCGTGCCGCGCACGTCCAACCCGGCTGCGTATAACGACGTGATGGGCCGCACCGACAATTACGGCGGCACCATCGCCAGTCCCCTGCCCGGCTCGGGCGCCTTCGCGCCGCGCATCCCGCGCTTCCGCCGCTCGCAAACCGAGTACGAACGCACCGGTCTGACGGGGGCGCTGCAATGGCGTCCGGACAGCAAGTCCGAGCTGAACCTGGACCTGATGGGCGGCAAGTTCAACAACAAGCGCTACGACAATTACATCTCGGCGATCTCGTTCGGGCGCAGCATGGCGCAATCGAACGGCAAGCCGCAGACGTCGATCGTCGACGCCCATTTCAATGACAACGGCAGCTGGGACTACGGCAAGTTCAACGCGGTGGACATCCGCACCGAAGGCTTGCTCGACGTGTACTCGACCACGTTCAAGCAGTACGTGCTGTCCGGCCGCCACGACGTGACCGACCGTTTGAAGCTGGAATTCCTGAGCGGCCGCTCGCGCTCCGACCTCGACG
Organism: Duganella sp.; assembly: GCA_040508835.1. Taxonomy (GTDB): domain Bacteria; phylum Pseudomonadota; class Gammaproteobacteria; order Burkholderiales; family Burkholderiaceae_D; genus Rugamonas. The sequence continues at coordinate 3,847 of JBEVMD010000460.1, forward strand.
AGCCGCAGCGCACCACGGTGCAGTTCGACTCGCCCAACGCCAACGGCTACTCGTTCGACTTCCGCGACAACCGCAACGTCCCCACCATTAACTACGGCATCGACGTCACCAATCCGAACAGCTTCAGCTTTGCGCCGCAGGAAGCGGACGGCACCTTCCACGGCCAGTTCGTGGGCCGCTACCTGCACACCCGCAATACGCTGAAAACCAACCAGCTCACGGCCGCGTACGAGCTCAACGATAATCTGACGCTGCGCACCGGCTATTCGCGCCGCAACAACAGCTGGACCAACGTGGAAATCGGCTCGGGCGGCAACGGTCTCGCCTTGCCGGCGGGCGTGACCATGGATGCCATCTCGCGCCAGATCACTGGCTTCGGCAAGGGACTGGGCGGCAGCGGCGTGCCGAACTCGTGGGCGGCAGTGGACCTCGATAAATTCCTCAGCGTCTACAACATCGAGTGCCACTGCTCGGCCGTGCCAGGCTCGGAATACAATTACCTGAACCAGGCCAACCGGGGCGTGGAAGAAAAAATCGACGCCGCCTTCCTGATGGCCGATTTTAATTACGACCTGTTCTCGGTTCCGCTGCGCGGCAACGTGGGCGTGCGCCATGCGCGCACGGAGATGAACTCGTTTGCGCTGGTTAATGCCAATGGCACGCTGGAACCGGTGCGCGCGCGCAACCGCTACAACGATTACCTGCCGGCGCTCAACGTCTCGGCCACCGTGGCCAAGGACGTGATGCTGCGCTTTTCGGCCGGCAAGACGCTGGCGCGCCCCGAGTACACGGACCTGGCGCCATCGAGCACGCTCAACGCCCAGGTGCAGACGGTGACCATCGGCAATCCGAACCTGTCGCCGATCCGCGCCAAGACGCTCGACCTGCAAGCCGAGTGGTATTACGCCAAGAACGCCATGGTGTCGGTGGGTGCCTTCCACAAGAAAATCGGCACCTTCATCCAGGGCGTGTCGGAACGGGCCGTGTTCTCGAGCCTGGGCCTGCCCGACTCGGTGCTGCTCGGTGGCGGTTGCAGCATCACGGGCGGCACGCCGGCCTGCGCCACGCTGCCCAACACCACCGTGGTGGTCAACCGCCAGGTCAATACGCCGGGCGGCCCGCTCACCGGCTACGAGTTCAACCTGCAGGCGCCGTTCAGCTTCCTGCCCGGCATCTGGAGCAACTTCGGGCTGCTGGCCAACTACACGTATGTCGATTCCAAGATCACCTACATCACGCGGGTGGACAATCCGAACACGCCCGCGGACGAGAAGCTGACCAAGGAAGCCAACTTCACGGGCCTGTCGCCCAAGGCGCACAACCTGACCCTGTTCTACGAGGACAGCAAGTTCAGCGCCCGCGTCTCGGCAGCGCACCGTTCGTCCTACCTGTTGAATGTGCTGGGCGATGTGCAGGGCCACGATTTCACGACCGTGGATGGCTCGACCAACGTGGACTTCAGCATGTCGTACAACATCACGCCGCAGCTGCGGGTGAGCGTGGAGGGACAAAACCTCAACGACACGCCGCTGCGTTACGGCCGTGACAGCCAGCGCAACGACACCTTGCTGTACGTGCATTCGGGCCGCACGTTCGTGATCGGCATGAACTACAAGTACTGACTCATCAAACAGTCATGGCAAGGCGCGGCAACGCCGCCCTGGCCGTTTTAATGTTCGCGCCAGTTGTCGAGGTTGTGCGGCTCCGCCAGCGGCGTGCCGTTGCGTTCGGCGCGGAAGCGCGCCGACGCCTGGTACACGGCGCGCCGCACCCGCATGATGTTGCCCAGCGGACGGTGAGCGGCAATGCAGTGCCACGGATTGAACTGCATGCCGTCATCGACCAGCACCGACAGGCCGTGCGTCCAGCCGGCCTGGGCCGGCGCCGAGATGCGCGCCACGGCCACCCATGGCGTGGTCCATTCCACGGTCGGATCTTCGATCGGCGTGTCGTCCAGATCGGTGGCCAGCTGCACGCGCAGCTCCCACTCGGCCGCATGCTCGGTCATGAAATCGACCACGGCGCCGCGCAGGCCGTTGGGCTTGTGGTCGAGGTCCACCGGCTGGTCCTTGAGCATGACCAGTTCGGGCGACACCGGCACCAGCTGCAGCTTGGCCATGTAGCGGCCGAACAGCACCGGCACTTGCGTGAAAAAGGTTTCGCCCAGAATGTTGGTTTCCGGGTGACCGCCCATGCTGATCAGCGTGGAGCTTTCGCCCCCCACCGCTTCGATCACTTTTTCCGCGCCTTGCAGCGCTGCCGACAACGCTTTTTTCAGGCCGGGCGCCTTGTCGGTGGTAGCGGCCAGGAGCTTGACGTTGGCCAGGAATTTCTTGGCAGTAGCGGTCTGGAACACCGGCCCGTTGACCATCACGAAATCCTGCGTGGCGTCGCCCTGGCTGTCGGCCAGGCGTTCGCCCGGCACGCCCACGACCTTGATGGCCATGCCGCGCGGCGTGGACACTTTATCGTCCAGCAAGTCGCCCGGCGTGGTGGACAGGCGCATCACCACCGGATACTCGCCGGCGCCGGCAAACAGGCCTTGCGCATAATCGGGGGGCACCTGGTCGAGCACGCGCAGCGTGCCGCGCAGGATGCCATGGCTCTTGGCGTGGACGCCGCGCGGCGCGTGGCCGCTGTCCTTGTGGACGGTACCGGCGATGTCGCGCATCGAGTCCTGCAGGCCGGCAATGGTTTGCGCTTCGTCTTCTTCGGGCACTTCGTAGGAAGGGTCGTAGGCTAAGGGTTGTTTCAGGTGGCGGGTGGGGAAGTCCATGGTTTTCTATCCTGCGGGCTGGTTGGCTGACGGCTTCATCATGCACGCGTTGCCTGCCAACGTCTGTTGCGGCACGCACGTACCACCGTACCAATCCTGCACCACGCCGGCGCACTGCGATGCACAAACACCAGGATTTACTTGCAGGATATATTATTTATATCTATAATATTGCTCTCACGGAATAAAAATGAAACCACTCCGTGCTCGATCAACCCAGGAGAGAAATATGAAAAACACCATTTTGTTCGCCATGCTGGCGGCACTGGCCGGCTCGGCTGCAGCCCAATCGCAAGGCGCTTACGTCGGCGGCAACGTCGGTCGCGCCGAGCAAAAAGCTTCCGTGGACGACTTCGGTTCGGAAAAAGACACCGACACCGGTTTCAAGCTGTACGGCGGTTACAACTTCACCCAGAGCTTCGGCCTGGAAGCCGGCTACGCCGACCTGGGCAAGCTGGAGCGTTCGGCTTTCGGCGACAGCATTTCGCTGGAGCCAACGTCGGTGTACTTTGCCGCCACCGGCACCTTGCCGCTGGACGCACAGTTCTCGCTGTTCGGTAAAGCAGGCGTTGCCCGCACCGAAGTCAAAGGCAGCGAATCGTTCGACGGTATCCGCACCAGCGGCAAGGAAAGCCGCAACAGCGGTTACTTCGCCGTGGGCGCCGCTTACGCCGTCAACAACAACTTCAGCGTAGTGGCCGAGTACGAAAACTTCGGCAAG
>JBEVMD010000482.1:0-19755 GCA_040508835.1 Duganella sp.
TCCATGTACATCTCGATGCCGGTCAACAGCGCGTCCATTGCCTCGCGCACGGCTTCTTCTTCGTTGTCGCCAACCGAATGCACGTCGGGAAGGTCGGTAAATACAACCTCCAATGTTCCATCGTCAGGAACCAGGGTGATTGGATAGTGCAGCATATTTTTTACTCCAGTAAGTGAAGGAAGGCCAGATTTAGCGGTTCTGAGACAGCCCCTTGCGGGGCTTTCCTCATTTAAGGCCAAGGTCTTTTTTGATCTTTTGTACCACCCGGTCTTTATTTCCTTGGAACCGTGATCGGGGAAAGTGCTGGTTCTGTCGTTCAAAGTGACCCTGTGGTGACTGCCGCGGCCGGGTGTGAACTTCGCTCCCTGCCGCTCCAGCCACCGCCGGAACTCGCTGTATTTCATGTGCCTCCTTTCGTTAAGTCAGTAAAGAGATAATACAACATATCTGTTTAAGATACAACAAATATGTTTAAGAAAATCACGAAGAGAACACAAACAACAGAAGTGTTGTGTTCTTGTAGTTGGTGTATGCAGGGGAGGGGGTAGAACTGGGCGAAGTGCTCGACCGATTTTGCTGCAGCTCAGCCGCCGGCGGGGAAGGGAAAGACCAGGTGCGGCGCACGGCCGCGCCTGGCGTTACTCGGTGCTGTCGCTGCTCTCGGCTTTGGGGTTGCCGTGCTCGAGCGAGAGGTTGGTCACCAGGCCACCGTCGGCAATGGTGTGGGTGGCCCGCTCCACCAGCCAGTCGGCGCCGTCGATCTCGGGTTTGAACCCGCGCACGGTCGCGCCCAGCTCGGGGCGGATCTCCGGTCGCCCAAGCGCCAGGGTGTAGTCCAGCGTGGCCGCGCCGCGCTTTATGCGCTGCAGCTCTGACGTCGCTTCACGAATGGCCTCATCTTTGGTCGGATAGACTTCGGGCAGCGTTTTGAGGTTGCGCCCATTTTCGCCGCCCACGTACACGGTCTTGCGACGCCCTTTGCCGCCGTCATGCCAATAGGCGCGCACGCCGTCGTAGTGCTCGCGCGCGGCCGCATGGTAGCGGTGCTGGTCGCCGCTTGATCGCTCGATGGCCACGACCGGCAGTGGCTTGCCGCTGACCGTCACGCCGGCGCCGATTGGCAAGAATAATAGCCGGCCTTCCTTCACGGTCATGACGGCATCATGCCGCTTCGCCAGGCGTGTCAGAAAAGACATATCGCTCTCGTGGGTCTGGTCAATGTGCGGGATGGCGATTTTTCCCAGGGCATCGTCCACGGTCGGGGTGAGGTCGTGCTTGCCGGCGATGGTCTTGATGATGTCGGCCAGCGTGAGCTTGTGCCAGCTCTTTTCATTTCGCTCGCCCATGCCCTTGGTCATCGAGGCGCTGCGCGCGCGCACGGTGATGATGTCCGGCGCGCCGCTGTGTTCCACCTCGTCCACGGTGAAGGTGCCCTTATCGACCAGGGGCGCGCCGGCCCAGCCCATCGACACCGCCAGCACCGCGCCCTTGCTGGGCAGGGCCAGTTTGCCGTCGCTGTCATCGAGCACCAGGTCGAGCATGTCGGCCTCGTCGCCGCGGCACTCGGTGATCGTCAGGCTGATGAGGCGCGGCAGCACCTTGCTGGTCAGCGGCGTGCCATCGTTGGTGATGGAAAAATCAGGCGATGGTTGCCGCATAGCTGGTATCCGTAGTTTCCGAGAATTCTTCATTCGACTGCAGGGCGATTTCCTGGTCGTCCACGCGCGCCAGGCTGAGCGTAAAGTCGATGCGGCGGGCGTAGCCGTCCTTGTCGTGCAGGCTCTGGTTTTCGTTGAGGTTTTCAATTACGAAAGCGCCGTAGACCAGGCCGGTGGCGTCGACCAGGACATAGGATTCGCCCTTGTCGGCCATGGCGCGCAGGTCGTCCAGGGACTGGGCATTGCCGGTGATTTCCGGGACCAGCACGCCGTTGATGGTAATCGTGTCATCACCTGGGCCAAGGAACTGGCGCGCATCGCGCGCGCCGATCCGCGCGTTGCCCCGATGCTTCCACTGAGCCTGCCGCTGCAGCTCTTGCCAGGGCAGGTTTTCCATACTGAATACAAATTGATCGAGGCTGAGCATAGTTTCTCCTTAGTCGGTCAAGCGCGAACCCTGGCGCGCTTGTTTGGATCGCTCGCGGCGGTCCAGTTCGGCCGCCACCGCCCGCGCAATCGCGGCCGGATCGGCGCCAGGGGCCGGGTTGATCGTGATGGTGTAGGTATTGGTGCCGCCAGCCGCGCCAGCGCGGCCGCCAGCGCCGGCGCCCTGGCCACCGCCTGCAGGAGCGAGCACCGTTTTTCGCGTGTCGATGGCCACCGGTGCTGTTTCGGTCACAGCCACGCCGGCAGCGGTCATCTTTTGTGAACTCGATGCCGGCATCGCCAGCGCGGTGCTGTTGGTGGCCAGCTGGGCAGCTGCGGCCATTTTCAACGCGTCGGCCGCAGCCGGGGGCACCGCTGCACTGCTGGCGATCAGCTGGGCAATGGCGGCCATCTTCGGCGCCAATGGAGCGGGCGCCGTCGCGGCGGCGTTGCTCACGCTCAGCGCAACAGGAGTGGCCAGCCTTGGCACGCCGGCGGCCGCCGGCGGCGCCGGCACTGGCGCGGTGGGGGCGTTGGCGCTCAGCTGGGCAGCGGCCGCCAGGTTGGGCGCGCCGAACGATGTCACCGCTGCAGCGGCCAGCGCAGCGGCTGCAGCTGTTACCTTGCCCTGGCCATCCCCGATGCCGATCGCTGCGCCCTCGCTGACGAAGCCGCCCAGCTCACCGAATACCCGGCTGGGACTGTGGATGCCTAGCTTTTCCTTGAACCAGCCCACCGTATTGTCGGCGGCCGCCGTGATCGCTGTCTTCACCGCCCCCAGGCCGTTGGTGATGCCGTTGACCAGGCCGGCGATGATGTTGGCGCCGAAAGTGGAAAACTTGGCCGGCAAGTCGATACCGAAATAGCCCATCACGGCCGCAAACGCCTGGTAGAACAAGCCGTATGGTGACCAATTCATTATCAGCGCGCCGATGCCGGCGATACCGCCGCTAAAGGCCGCGCGTACCTGGTCCCAAATGCCGCCAAAGAAGGCCGTGATCGGGGTCCAGTATTTGTAGATCAGCAGCGCGGCCACGCCGATGGCGGTGATAAGCAGCCCCACGGGGTTCATCAGCAGCGCGCGGCCCAGGAACAGCACCGCCGTGGAGACCAGGCGCAGCGCGCCGGCGCCCACGCCCAGAACGCGCGCCAGGATGCTGCCCTGCATGCCAAGCGTGGTCATGCTGAATTGCAGCATGGCGAGCGGACCCAGCACACTACCCACCATCAGCAGCAGGGCGCCGCCGGCAACCAGGATCACGGCCAGCGCGGCGGCCGCCTTCATCAGGCTACCGGCCAGGCGCGGATTTTCACGCGCCCAGGCGCCGACGTTCTGCGCAGTGTTGCCCAGCCACTCGCTCGTTGCCTTGAGCTCAGGGGCGATGGTCTCGCCAAAGGCCACCATGGTGTTGGAGAAGGTGCCGGTGGCCGCCTCCCACAGATTTTTTAGGGTGCCCAGCTGGGCGTTGACGCGCTCCTGCAGCGAGGCCTGGGCCGTCATCTTGGCCTGCACCTCGGCATAGCCCTGTGCGCCCTTCGTAATCAGGATCGAGACGGCGCCCAGGGTCTCGGCATCATCGCCAAACACCTCTTTCAGCACGCTCAGACGCTTCTGGGTACTCAGGTCCTTGAGCTTGTCGAGCTGCTTGAACATATTGTCCATGCCGCCGAATTCGCCCTTGCCATCGGTAAAGTTGAGCTGCTGGTTTTTGCCCAGGGATTTGTTGGCCTTGGCCACCTTCTTGGAGTCCATGCCCAGCTGGAAAATCTTGCGGTAGGCGTTACCGGCCGCCTCGCCGGCCATGCCTGCCTGGTCGGCCATTACCAGCAGCGGCGCCAGCGCCTTCGCGCCTTCCAGGCCTGCAATCTTGATGGTGTCCATGGCCGGACCCAGCTTGACGAAGCCCTGCAGCATGTTGTTGTCATCTACGCCCAGGTTGAAGCCTTTTTGGATGACGTCCATCAGGCCGAGCATGTCTTCCGATGCTGTCCTGGTCGCGTCCTGCATCTTGGCGGCGAACTCGGCCGCTTCTGCAGGAGGCTTTTTCAGCTGCACGCCCAGGTAGGCGGATGCCTCGCCCACGCCGTTGAGAATGTTTTGCGCCGGGATACCCTGGCGCACCAGCATCGTCATCATGTCCTGGAAGTCGGCGGTGGTGCCGGGCAGCTTGTCGCCCATCTTCATCGCCAGGGCGTTGATTTTTTCGAATTCAGGCGGCACTACGGTGCCCGCCTGCATCAACGCCCCCTTGAGATTGGTAGCCGAATCCTCGGCAGCGGCGTATGCGCTGACCGGGATGGTCAAGGCCGCGCCGGTGGCGGCGCCGGCGGCCATCATGCCCACGCCGGCGCCCTGCATCTTGCCGGCGGTCTCCCGGGTGGCGTTCATGCGCTCGCGCGCCTCGGCCAGCCGGCGCTGACGGGCCGCAAGTTCGGCCAGCTCGCGCTGCTGGCGTTGCATCGCCTCAGTGGTGTTTTGGATGTTCAGCCGCAGCTCGCGTTCGTGCTGCGCCAGGTTGCGCGTGTCGATGCCGGCGCCGGATAACCTGGTGCGCAGCTGGGCCAGCTGGATGTGTTGTTCCCGGTTTTGCTGGGTGAGCCGTGCGGCAGCTTGACGAGCCGCATCGAAGTCGCGCGCCATCGCCTGGGTAGGGGGGCCATTGGCGTGCAGCGCCTGGGCCATGGCCGCCACGCGCGCGCGTGCTTGTGCCAGTTCGGCGCCAGTCGCTTGCGCGCCGGCGCGCAGCTGGCGGAACTCGCCAACGTCGCGCTGGGTACGGTCCAGATTGCGCAGCTGGTCGCGGGTTTCCCGCAATGACGTGGCGGTGGCCGTGTTGGCATTTAGGACATTGCGCAGCGGCCGGGTTACCCGGTCCACCATGTCGAACAATACCCGCAGGTTGAGATCGTTAGCCATTTGCTACTCGTTATCGGTGGTTGAGCGGACCCGCGCGCGTTCGCGCCAGTCCATCAGTTCAGACAGGGAAAAGCCGTCCATTGCCTGGGGTGGCCAGTGAAAAATTACGGCAATGTCGGCCATGGCGTCTTCTACGCGGTTGGCAAGCCCATGCTCGCTAACTGCGCTTTCGGCAATAAAAAACCGGCGAACACGCCTCCCAGCTGCATCAGGTCGGCGGGGTCCAGGCGGGCGACGTCAGCCTCGGTGAGCATGGGCGTGGAGATGCGCGGCAGCACCTTTTGCATAGCGTCGTATTCCAGGTTGGCCAGGGCGTTCAACGAGGTGCCGCGCAGCTCGCCGGCGGTGGGCTTGCGCAGCGTCACGGTGTCGATGGTCAGGTTGCCGCGCACGAGAGGCGTGTCGAGCGTGACGGTGTTGGGCGGCAGGACGGCCACAACGGTTTCTACGGTGTTTTCTACTGGGGATTTTTCGGTGTTCATCGTGTTCTCACTGTTTGGGAAGGGCGGGGCCGCCCACTCGGGCGGCCGGGAGGATTACAGGCCGATGGCCTGGCGGATGGACGTCTGGCTGTCGTTGCCGTTCACTTTTTCGATCATGGCCAGAAAGTCGATTTCGATGATGGTTTCGCCGTTGATGGCCAGCTTGTAGTAGCTGATTTCGGTGACGATCTTCATGCTGGTGTCGTCACCGACCTTGGCCTCGCCCATGTCGATCTCGCTGTGGCGGCCGCGAATGACAACCTCCACGGCATCCACCTCGCCGGTGTCGGCGCGTTGGTAGGCGCCGGCGAAACGCACCTGCACGCCGTTGTGCGTGGTCACGCCCCACTGGGCCAGTACCTCGCGCATCATGCCGCCGACGGTCCATTCCAGCGTCATCGCCTCCATGCCCTGGTCCCACTTGATCGGGCCGCCCATGCCGGCGCCGCGCCATTCTTCCATCTTGCGGCTCAGCTTTGGCAACGTGACCGAATCGACCTGTCCCTGGTAGCTGTTACCGTCGTTGTAAATGTTGAAATTCTTGAGTTTCTTGGGCAAGCCCATGTATTTCTCCTAGTTGTTGGGGGATTTATGCTGCGGCCGCGACGGACGTAGCGAAGTCCATCAGGTAGACGTCGGTGATGCGCTGGCGCAGCGTCAGGTTTTCCAGGGGCGGCACTGGCGTGTAGTCGTAGTCGATGGCCAGCTTGCCGGCCTTGAGGCTGGCCGCTTCGTTGGCCGATGCATCGAGCCAGGCGCTGCCACCGATCAGGTAGCCGGCCGCGATCAGCTCGCGGAACTTGGCGTTGATGCTCTCGATGATGTCGCGCGCCAGGGATGGATGCATCGGCTTGTCGATGTATTCCATTTGCGCTTCGGCCATGGTGTCGGCCAGGACCTGGGCGGTGCGGGTGTAATTCTCGAAGGCGAACAGCGAGTCCTCCGAGCAGGTGCGGCTGCCCCAGAAACGATAGCCGCCCGAACGGATCAGGGTAGTGATGTCCGCCTCGTTGAGGTAGCCGGCGTCAGTGGCCGGGTCCTGCAGGTCCCAGAACACCGGCTTGGAAATACCGGTCGGGCCGTTGACGGTCACGTTCGACAGCGTCTTGTGCCAGCCCGTTTGCTCGTCGATCTTGGCGCGCAGGCCCAGGGCATAGGCCACGGCCGGGGTTTCCTCGTCGGTGCTGGTGGTCGTGTTCCAGGCGACGAAGTTCGGCCAGATGACCATCACTTCGCGCTGGCCAAAGGCGTCGCGGTACGCAAACGCTTCTTCCTTGGTGGCGCAGCCGTTGGCGGCCACGTACACGAAGGAGCGCATTTTTTGCGCTGCCGCCGCCAGGGCATTGGCCACGGGCTGGGTGTCGAGCATTGGCGCGCCCAGGATGCGCGGCTTGAAGCCGAACATGGACTGCGACGACATCAGCGCCTGGATGCCCGTCTTCATGCCGTCGGCGGTGGTGGTGCCGATGACGTTGCTGGTGGTCTCGGCGGCATCCTTGCCTTCTGCCACGCGCACGACGATGGTCGCCGGCTTGGCCTGCAGGCCGATGGCGACCAGCGCTCGCAGCAGCGTGCCCTTTTTACCGGCCTTGCCTTGGGCGGCCACCACGTCGGTCAGCAGCACCGGCTTGTTGAGCGGGAATGCTACCGGGTCCGCATCGTCTGCGGTGGCCACCAGGCCGATGACGGCGGTAGCGATGGTACGGATAGGGCGCGAACCCTCGTTGATTTCGATGACGCGCGCGCCATGGTGGTAATCGGTTGCCATAGTTTATTGCTTCCAGGTTGGGTTAAAAAATGCTGCTGGGTGAACGGTGAAAAATAGTTAAAAGCTTTCGCCTTCAAATGCCTTACGGACGGTGTCGTTCGCCGCCGCCGTAATGCGGTTGATTTCCGCTTGAACTGCGGCCTTCAACTGGGCCAGGGTGGTGGCGGCCGCCACGGTGCTGATCGTCGTGATGTCGAGCAGGGCTTGCCGTACTTGGGCAACCGCGTTGCTCGACGCCGTGTCGTTGGCGGCCAGGGCGGCAAAGCCAATACCTGCCAGTCGGTTCAGGATGTTTTCGCGCGAGACGCGCACTGCATCGAGGTAACTGGTGGCCAGTGCCGAAAACGCTGGCGGCTCGGCAGGGATCGTAATGGGGTTGCCTTTCGCGTCAGAGGTGATGCGCATGCCGCGCCCATTTGCCGCGAGCAAATCGGTGTGCAACTTGGCGGAAATCTCTTTGGCGTCCTGTGGGATTGCCGTGCCATGGATTTCCGGGCTGTAGAAGGAACCGGTAGAGGCAGAAAAATAGATCATTGTTAGAAACCAATCGCAATTGCAAAGAAAAAGCTATCCGTGGGCACGCCGGCTAAATTGCAAACGCCGCCGGTTACGCCTACCGTATCCAAAGTCACGGTACTAAAAACTTCTTTTTGGATGGTGCAAGTACCCGTGACGCCTGTACACCCGTTGGGGAAGCGAAGAGGAAAGTTGTAGAACCGGAATCCAGCTGAGCTCGATTGAGCAACCATCCACTGTAAGAGCAGTCCGCCAGGTAGGCGTTGGTAACCGGATTGCGCTTTCAATGCCGCAAAGTCAGCATTGCGTCCCAATTCAGCAGTGGAATTGATGATCTGCCATGTGACATCGGTTACAGCCACCAGCGTGAGGGATTGACCTGGCTGGATAGTGATACCGGGTATGTCCGGCAGATCGTAGTTAAGGCTGGTCCCAGCCAGGGGAGAAAGTTGGCAGGGCCTGGCAACGGAGAAGATCGTGATGGCATCACCCAGCCTGGCCTTCAAACTGCCAGGCGTCGGCAGCGACAGGATTCTGGGGTCCGAACTACCGACTATCCACATCAACTTGCCGATATCGTCAGCGGTGAGCGAACGGGAAGCGTTGACCACGGCATAGTCGGCAAAGGAAACGCCCGCACGCTTTACCGCTGCCATGGACGCCACTTTGTTCGAAACGTCAAATTTTGTAGGGGTAGGTACCTCTACAGTACCCGTGAATTTTGCGCCGCTCAGCTTTGCATTGAGCGCGTCATTCTCGTCGACGTACTGGCGGGTGGCCAGGACGACGGACGGGTCGACCTTGAGCTGCACGGTGGCCGCGCTCGACATCAGCAGGACCATGCGGACAACTTGCGTACGGCCCGAACCTTGCGCCAGAAGTGGCTTATAGGTTTCCGGGGTGTTGCCGATGGCGCACAGGTCGCCATCGGCGTCATACAGGCCCAGCTCACGAATCCACCAGCCGCCCTCGTCTTCCGGGATGATCTGTTCCGCGATGACCTGGCTTGGGTTCTTCGGGTCTTGTTTCAGGCTGTTGAGCGGCATCCGGCGTTTTTGATTGACCAGGGCCGTGCGGTTGCGGTCAGGCACAGGCAGCACGCCGTTGCCGTCGCCTACCGCCATGTCGGTAAATTGGATGGCGGTGCCCAGGGCCTTGGCCTTGGCATCCTTCGCTTCGCCAATCGCGGTCAGAACAGTGAAATAAATTTGTGGAGTATCAGCCATGCTTTCCTCAGTGTTTCGGGTGAACTGTCAATGTGTCGATCACGTGGACGGCGGCGGCAGTGCCCCACCGGCCGGCCGTCGACGTCAATGTCGGGGTGTACGGGTAGACCGTCAGCTCGTCGCCCAGGTAGCTGGCGGCGGCCATGTATGCAGTGCCGCGCGTCTCTACGCTGATGGCCATGCCGACCAGGTGCCGGGTCAGCGGCTTGGCGTCATCAATCAGGCGTTCCAGCTCGGTGTACATTTCCTCGGTGATGCCGCTTTCCAGCACGCCGATGTCAAGTCGGAACGTTCCACGCGGCCCTGGTGGGTTGGTCTCCCACCATTCCAGGACGTTAATCAGGTAGCCCAGCGGCTCCACCACGCGGCGCAGCGCGCCGATGGTGCCTTTCTGCTTGTGGACGAAGTAGGCCGCCTTGATGACGGCGCGCTTCGTTTTTTCCGACCAGGTGGAATCCCACCGGTCGACGGAAAACTCCGAGGCCAGGAAGGGCAGCAGCTCCACCGGGCAGGTGTCGGGGTCCCATACCGCCCGTGTCGGTACCGGAATATCGTTGATGACCGCGCCCACTGCAGCCAGGCGGCGCTCCAGGGGCGTGGCGTTCGGAGGCAGCAGACTATCCACCGTTGCCCCCGTTGACGATCTCCACGCCCACGCAATACGCCGCCTCGGTCTCGTCCAGCACCAAGTCCACCGCCGGCTCGATCAAGTCCAGCTTTTTGACGCCCTCGACGTGCAAGGCCGCAATGATCGCGGTGCGGTTGACATCGCGGCCCAGGCGGCGCTGCTGGCTGCGGTAGCTATCGGCGCGCGTGGTGGCCGCCTGCAGGATCGGTTCGGCCTCCGGTCCTTGTTCCAGGTACAGCGTGGCGCGGATGCGGTACTGGCGGATCGTGGCGCTCTGGACCGTCACGCGGTCGCCCACGGGCCGGACATCCTCGTCACTCAATGCGGCTTCGACGGCGGCCAACAGGTCCGCCGGCGCCGTGCCGGTGCCGATGTTCGACAGCACGGTGATGACGGCCTCGCACGGTTCGGGCGAAATGGCGCTGGCATCGGCTACGCGGCCGTCTGCATCGCGGGCGTGCTTGATGTAGGCGTTACGCGGGCCGGCCACAGACAGCCCCTCGTAGGCCAGCAGGCAGCGTTCGCGCAGCGAGTCGTCTAGTTCCATCACCGCAGGGGTGGGCGGGGTGGTGCTGTTGTCTGCCGGCGTGACGACCTGGCGCACCAGGTTGTAGCGCGCCGCCAGCTGCTCTAGGTCCTTGCCCTTGGAAAACGCCAGCATGACGGCGCGGGTGGCGTCGTTGACGCGCTGGCGCAGCGTCATTTCGTTGTACGCGTTCTCCTGCAGAATCTTGGCCATTGGTTCGGAGTCCAGCGCCAGGGCCTTGGCTACTTCGGCTTGTTCCGCTACGGGGTACAGCGATACCAGGCGCGCCTTGCGGCGTGCGTACAGCGTTTCGAAGTCCAGGATTTCCACCACATCGGGGGCCGGGAGCGCGTTCAGGTTGATGACGCTCATGCCTGTCCCCCCAGTGCTACAGGAACTCGGGTGGTGACTGCCTCGCCGCCGGCGTCGGCGACGCCTTCGATTTCAAAGACGACGGTGCCGGTGCTGGTGATCTCGACCAGGGCGACGCGACGCAGCTGCAGGCGTGGCTCGTACCGCATGATCGCCGTGGCCAGGGCGGCATACACGCGCAACCGGGTAGCCGTGTTGGCCGGGGCGTCGATCAGCTCAAACAACGACGAACCAAAGGCGCGGCGCTGCAGCCGGGAACCCCGGGGCGTGGTGACAATTTGCGCGATTGACTGGTAGAGGTGGGCCAAGCCCGTCAGCGCGCGGCCGGTGGTGGCGTTCATACCGATCATGGCAGCGGCCCGCCCGATTTATCCCCGCCGCTTTTCACGCCGCTATGCGGGTGCTTCGCCAGGCTGATATTGCCGGCCAGGACGTCGACGTCGGCCTTCACCGTGCCCGCCACGGCCAGGTCGCCGGTGCATTTGGTCGTCGGCGCATCGAGCGTGATGGTGCTGGCCTTGACTAGTACCTGGTCGGCTTCCACGGTGGCATTGGCCGTCTTGACCGTCACCGACCCCGGCGCGGTCAGCAGCACCGTGGCGCCATCGGGCAGTGCGGCCGCGAGGGCATGGGAGGCGTGGTCGTACTCGATGCGTGCACCGTCTGGGTAAGTGCGGGTGTGGGCGCTGGGCGTGTGGCTCGGCGCCGGCACGTCGGCACTGGAGATCCCGCGCAGCACGATGCCGTCGGCCATGTCGCCGCCGGCGCTGAGCACGAGTACTTGTTCGCCTACGGTGGGCGGGTTCCAGTCGCGCGTCTCGCCGGCAGCCAGCGAAATCCAGCGTATCCAGTTCGTTTGCAGCTCGCCGCACTCGACACGGCACACCTCGTTGTCGTGATCGACGGCGATGACGGCGCCCTTGCGGATCAGGTTCAGGATCAGGCGGAAAAGTTCGGTTGGGTTCATGTCGTCAATGATGGGGCTCACGCGGGCGCGAGTCAGCACGCAGCGGGTGTGCCCGCAGTGGGTACACCCGCCTCGTCGTGCCCTATTGCCTGGGAGTGCCGACAATGCATCTATCCCAACCGGCGCCGGGTACGCGCGCGCCATGAACCAGGAAAAAACAACGTGTTACAGAACGACCCTATCCCCCATGCCCAGGTACCGACCTGGTTGAACCGATTGCACCAGGTGGACGCCACCGATTTCGTGCGCCAGCTGCCGCGGAGTTCGATCGACATGCTGCTGACCGACCCGCCCTACTGTTCCGGCGGGCTGCACATTGGCGCGCGTTCCAAGCGACCAGGCAAAAAGTACATGTTGTCCGCCACTAGCGAAACCTATGAGGACTTTGATTTTGACAACATGGACCAGCGCTCCTGGCAGTACTGGTGCCAAGGTTGGCTGGCCGGTGCGTTCAATGCACTCAAGCCGGGCGGCCTAGTGGTGTGCTTCATCGACTGGCGCCAACTGCCGGCGCTCACTGATGTGATCCAGGCAGCGGGTTTCCGCCTGCAGGGCATTGCTGTGTGGGACAAAACACCAGGCCGCGTGCGACCGCGTAATGGCGGCTTCAATCAACAGGCGGAATTCATCGTGTGGGCGTGCAAGGGCGCGCTGCCGCAAAGGGGAACCTACCTGCCTGGCGTGTTCTCGAGCCGCCTGGAGCTACCCAAGCGCCACATGACGGAAAAGCCGATGGAAATCGCGCGCGCAATCGTGAACCTGGTTCCCCAGGGCGGGACCGTGCTGGACCTGTTCAGCGGCTCGGGAACGTTCCTGCTGGCTGCGAAAGAAGCGGGACTGAACTGGACCGGCACGGAATTGCAGCCGGCTATCTATGAGCTGGCCAGCCAGCGCCTGGCCGACGCGCCGGCGCTCATGGCCGCGTAGCAGGAGACACACATGACACGCAAAAAATTTGACCGGCTGTCCTATTCGGCCGTGTACCAGGAAATCGAACCTATCATCATCAACCTGGTGGCCGGCGCCGCGCTGGCTGATATCGTCAGCCTCGATGTCACCCCCCTGAGCAATCTGACCATCACCCTCGATGTCAGCGGCGCCGCGCTAACCGGTCTGGAAGTCTGGATGCGCGGTGACTCCAAGGGGCGGGCGTTTCTGATTGGCAACGACCAGCTGGACGGCTACGGCCGCACCGATGCCAGCACTGACATCGCCACCACGCCCGCTGGTGCCGCCTGCTTCGTCATGCTCGATTGCGTCGGCTGGGCGAGCGTAACCCTGAAGGCAAAATCCGCCGGAGCCGGCAAGATCGTTGCAACTTTCGGGGGGCAATAATGGCCGCTATTCTGAACCGGGGCAAAAAGGCCCAAGGCGGTGGCGGGGCAACCGACATCGCCTTCGCGCTCTCTATTCCTCTGGCGAGCGGCGCCGCCGCATACATGCCGCAGCAAAATATTACTGGACCTTTAGCGTTCACGCCGATGGCAAATGCCGTGCGCGGATCGCTGGTGTACCTGCGCCTGGTAGCCAATGGCGTGAATGTGCCCACCTTCACCGGATTTGCGGAGTGGGGCGGGTCGATGGGCTGGGACAACACCAGCGGCGTGGTCAACAACGTCCAGTTTTTCGCAGATGGATATGACACCTACGTGTCGGTCACCCAGTCCGCTGTTGCCGCGACTGTACCAGGCGATACGACAGCGCCAGTTCGCCAGTCGGCCACTGTCAACGGCGCCACGCTGGTAGTTGCCTACAACGAAGCCCTTACCACGGCCGCACCCGCGCTGGCGTCGTTCAGCTACGTGCTCAACGGCGGTACGGCCGTCAACCCGACAGCGATCTCCGTGTCCGGATCGAGCTTGACGCTGTCCTTCGCCACTGCCGCGCTGCAGGGCCAGGCCGCGACACTCAGCTATACGCCAGGCACGAACCCCATCCGCGATGCGGCCGGCAACGCAGCTGCGGCATTCGCAGGCGTCGCGGTGACCAACAACACGCCCGCATCCGACACCACTGCACCAGTGATCCAGTCCGCCGCGATGAACGGCAACAAGCTGGTGATGTCCTACAGCGAGGCCTTGAACACGACAGCACCGACGCTGAGCGCCTTTTCGCTCTCCCTCGCCGGTAGCGCGGGCGCGGCACCGACAGCGGCCGCAGTCGCTGGCGCGACTGTGACGCTGACGTTCGCCGCCGCCGCCACTGCTGGACAGGCCGTCGCGCTGAGCTACACCGCAGGCGCGGCCCCGATCCGCGACACGGCCGGCAACAACGCCGCGAACCTGGCCGGCTACGCGGTGACCAACAACACGCCCGCATCCGACACCACTGCGCCAGTGATCCAGTCCGCCACGATGAACGGTGGCACGCTGGTTATGACCTATAGCGAGACCTTGAACACAACAGTGCCGACGCTGAGCGCCTTCTCGCTGTCGCTGGCCGGCGGCGCGGGCGCGGCGCCGACGGCAGCTGCGGTCTCGGGCGCTACGGTTACGCTGACGTTCGCCACCGCCGCCACTGCTGGACAGGCTGCTGCATTGAGCTACACCGCAGGCGCCGCCCCGATCCGCGACGCGGCTGGCAACAGCGCCGCCAACCTGGCCGGCTACGCCGTGACCAACACTACGGCGGCGGTTGGCAGCAGCACGCCATTCCAGTTCAGTGTGAACCCGACGTACTACACCGAAACGGTCGATGGGAATGGTGACTATAAGTACGATTCAACTTCGGCAATTGGTTCCGGCTACCAGGCTGTTTCTGCCGCGTCGTCGGCAAAGTCCTTGCCGGCAAATGCTGATGGTATGTTCTGGATGACAGCCATGGGCGCGGCCACCCTGAATAGCATTCTTGGTTTCCAGATAGGGGACGCCGCGCCTGGCCAAAGCAGCTTTGCCAACTATAACGCCTCGATTCTCTGTCCAGCAGTGGGCAGCGCGTACACCACGCGGGTTAAGTCCACTGCCACGACATCGTCGGTGCTGGCCGAAGCGAACGATCTGTGGGGCTTGGGGCGCTTTGGCGGGACTATCAAGGCGTACGTGGCCCGCGCCGCCACCCCCAATACCTGGATCGAAGTTGCGACCATTGCCACCGACAGCACCGCGCGGCTGTGGGCGCAGATGCAGGCGCAGCAGCACCCGAGCCAGCGCACATTCTCGAAACCACGTTCCTCTGGTGGCTGGCTGTGATCGGCGGCGGTCCTATCATGGGCGGCGCCGCGCTCGCGCGGTTCGATCCTGCCAAAACCAAGATCATCGCGGTCGGCAACAGCATCATCTACGGCCAGGGCGCGACGGACCGTGCAACGCTATGCTGGGTCAAGCTGCTTGAGAAGCTGGAACCGCTGCTGTCGAAAGGCGCGACGGTGCTGAACAACGGCGTGGGCGGAAATACGATTTCCGCACCGAAGCCGAACTACGGATCGATGATGGGCCGGTTGACCACGGATCTTGCAGCCCTCGACGTCAATAAGCTCAATATCATTCTGTGTGGTGAGTTCACCAACGAGGTCGGCGCCGCCATGGTGGCCACCGGCACGTCGGCGAACGGCGTCGCGGCGCATGACGCGTGGAAAGCGTATTTCACAGCGTTCCGGGCAGGGGCGAAAGCGAAGGGTGCTCGGGTGCTCATGATTACGGTGACCACCATCCCCGCCGGCGCGCCGGCCAACGCAGACGCCGCGGCGCTCGCGTACGCGCTGGACATCAACGAGAACGGCTACAAGGTGGCCAACAGCCTGATGCGCGCAAACTGGCGGACCTATGCCGACGGCATTATCGACATCGCAGCGTTACCCGTGTTTGCCACGATCTTCGCCAATGGTGTCTATACCGCCGCTGTTCTTGGAGCTACCGGGCTGTACCGCCAGTACGGTGGCTACTACGACGGCTACCACCCTGGCGACGCCGGCTATGCGTATATGGTGACCGCCGCTCCTTCCGCCCTCAAGACGTTGCCGGCGCGCTCACGGCTGCATTGATCCTTGGCCAGGCGGTCCTGCCGCCTGGTCAGTTAGCCAAATGGTCCATCAGCTTGTCGCGGATCATGTCCCGCTCGGCCGGCGTCAGTCCCAGCAGCTGGCGCACCGGATACTGGTAGGCCGGTCCGGATTGCACCACCGGGCTGCGCTCGCCCTCCTGGTGGATGCGCGCCAGGCGCGCGATCCTGCCGGCAAAACCGACTGTGACGCCCGACGCATCGTTCTTGTTCTTGAAGAATTTAGCGGTGCGCAGCTTGGTGAACATCTCGCGCTTGATCCGCCCCTTTTTTTCCCTCAGCCGCCCGCGCTCCATCACCTGGCGCGTCTTGCGCGGTTCAAACTGGCTACCGTCCGGGTTCTGCTGGGCCCGGATTCGCGCTTGCTGGCTACGCCGCAATGTTTTCCCGATGTCGCTGGCCACCGCGCGCCGCGCGGCCGGCTCCATCCTGGCCAGCAGCGCGCCGGCCCAGTCCTCCAGGGCTGACAGATCGTCCATCTATCCCCCCAGTCCCATCGTTTCCCATTCCGGCCTCGGCTCCTGCAGGTGCGTGATGACCTGCGCGCCGTCGGCGCCAGTCGTCACGCGCACAGTTTCCGCCAGCGGCAGCTTGATGGACAGGTCGCAAGTGGCGTTGTTGAGGTGATCGACTTCAAAGGTGATGGCGCGGGCGCGCTTGTCCGGATTGTTGAGCAGGTCCGACTGGTGACGTTGAACCCAGGCGATCAGGGCCACAAACACCAGGTCGGCGTCGCCGGCGAAGTCCGTTAATATCAAGTTGAGGGTATAACGATATTCAAATGATAGCGACGGCGTGCCGGTGGCCACGATGGCGCCGGCGTCAGCGAATACCAGGAACTTGTCGGGATTGGCGGCCAGGTCGGGTAACGCGGCGGCGATGGCATCGCGCAGGCTGGCCGGCTTATTCATCGCTGCCCACCTCGGCCTGGCAGCGGATGATGGTGTCGACCACGGCGGCGCACTCGCCCCACGCCGCCTCGGCGCGCTCCAGGGCCAGGTGCAGGTCGCCGTTACTGCGGGCGTTCACCGCCGGCAACCGGCACGGCTGAATCACCAGACAGGTGTTCTCGATAAGCTGCGGCGCCGGTGATGGCGCCATGGGCGCGCAGGCCGATAACAGCAGCGGGGAGAGGGCGATCAGCCCAGGCGCGCATTTCTTCATTGTCATTTTGCAAGGTCCTTATCACGTCTTCACGGCTGGCCAGCTGCAAACGGATGGCGGCCTGTTCTTTATCGAGGCGCATGCGCGCCAGGTCATTGTTCCGCTGGGTTCTCTGCAGGCGCGCAATAGTGTCGGCCCGGGTGGCGGCGGTCTTACTCGCCGTTTCCAGGTCGCTCCGGGCCGTCACCAGGTCGCTGCGCAACTCGGCCACGTACCAGACCATCCCGCCCACGGCGAGCAGGACCAGGAACAGGGCGGTCTCCTTCATGCCGCCACCGGTTCGTCTTCGCTGTACTTGTCGTAAGCCATGGCCAGCTTGGCGTCGTAGAGGTTGCGCGCATAGGCCGGCCCGTTATACAGCCTGGCGAACACTGGCCACTTGCGGCCCTTGAGCGCGGCCAGCAGGGTCTTGTCGGCGGCCACGTAGCGCACGAACGCGTCCAGCTGCTGCGCCTCGCTTTCCTTCATGCACTCGACAAATACGTCGATGCTGCCGTAGCCCAGGGCTTTCCAGTGGTAGCCCATGATTTGCCAGGCGCCCCAGCTGCACGCCTCGAGGGCGGCTTCGCGGTGCAGGGTGCTGGCCGTGGCCAGGCGCATGTATTCGGCGCCGTCGCCCTGGTAGCCGCCCGGTGTCTCCGAGACGATGCTCGGGTACCGGGTAGCGAGCGGCGCCGGGTCGATGCCGCGTGCCTTGAGGCGATCCCAAAACACATGCCGTTCAAACAGGATTTTCGGGCGGCCATCGGGCAACATGCCGTGCCCGCGCGACTCCACCTCGTTGACCGCACGCATGGCGGCCAGCTGCACGCCCAGCGTCTGCGCGGCCCGTTCCAGGTCGGCGGCGCCCAGATAGTGCGCCGGCACGCTACCGGACAGTGCGGCGAAGGTTTTCGGACCGGCGATACCGTCGATGACCAGGCCGAAGGCTTTCTGCAGGGCCATCACGGCGCGCTCGGTGGCCAGGTCGAACAGGTTGTTTGCCGGCACGGGATAGCCGGCGCGGGTGAGGCGGCGCTGCAGCAGCGCTACGCCGTCGCCCTTGTCGCCCATTTTGCACAGTAGGGTCATGCTTCTTCACTCCTCAAAAGGCGCGCCACGTTGCCACGGGCGCCGAAAACGATCAGGGACAGGACCACGGCGCGCGCGGCCTCAAAAGTGCCGATCGGATGGCCGTCGACGGCCAGCTCCACAGCGGAGCCAACCAGGATCACCAGCAGCACCCAGGCTACCCAGGACACGTGCCGGCGGTGCCGTGCACCCTGCTTGCGGTACAGCAACAGGCGCAGGCAGGTCAGTGCGTAGGCCAGGAAGGCAATGACGGTGCAGGCGTGGGTCATGGCTTGTCTTTCCGGAAATATGCGAACAGGTCAACCGTTTTCAGGCGCTCGACCAGCTGCAGGGTGATGCCAATCGCCGTAGCGGCCGCCAGGAACGCGGCCACGCCGGTGGACTGGATGGGAGTGATGCGGACCACGTCGCTGGCGGCCAAGTAGCCGACGACGAAAGAAATGACCAGGTAGGCGAAGCGCTTACCGACGCTCAGGTCCTTGGAGCTGACGACGAGTAGGGCGGCGCCGGCGAAAGCGCCGATCAGCGCATTGCCGTCGATGCCGGGGGCCAGGCTCGCCAGGCCGATGCCTGAGTAGACGATAGCCGTGGTGGTGGTGCTGGGTTCTGCCATGATGTTCCTCGGTTAATCCCACAGCTGCAGCAGCGGGGCATTGGGTTTTTTCGCCGGCGCGGCCGGCATCGTTACTTCTATCCCGCTCGGCAGCAGCGGGCCGTAGTCGGCCAGGCCGGGATTCAGTTCCAGGACCTGTTCCACCATGCCGGCCGTGCGGCCCAGATGGCGCCAGCAGAGCGCGTCGACGGTGTCGTTCTGTTGGCTCCGTACTTTCATCAGATCAGCTCGATGGTCGAACGGCTGGCGCCCAGGAAGTCGCTGATTGCCCAACGCATGGCGCGGCGGTCGTTATCAATCGTGGTTTCCAGCTCGTCGGCGTGGTCGTCGCCGCTTTTGGTCGTGTCGACGTCGCGGTAACGCTCGGTCAGGTCGGCTTTGGTGTGGCGGTAGACGGCCGCACGGTAATGCACCAGTTGCACCGACACGCCGTCGATCAGCGGCGGCACGTTCTCCAGGTTGACCACGCCCATGGCCTGGCGTGCCAGCTTCCACTGCAGCAGCTCGCGGTTGACGTACACCACGGCCGCCACGACGGCATCACGCAGGCGCGCGGCCGTCACGGTGCCGTCCAGGCGCATGGTCTCGCGCACGTGGTCCAGACTGATATGGGGGAAAAAGCCGTCATTGGTCACGATCTGGTCCGTGGTTGGCGTCGACGGCGTGCTGGTGGGGGCGTTGGCCATGAAGTTCATACTGGGTTCTCAAAATTAGAGGGCGGTGGGCCGGCATCGGATCGGTAAGCCAAAGGCCTCGATCTTCCGCCGGCGCCGCCCAGGCCGGGGGGCTCGTTACGGGTTGGTCGCCGGAGGGCTACCAACGCCCAGCTGCTTTTGCAGCCGGGCAATGTCTTGCTTGACGCCTACCCTGTCGAACAGCTCGAGGGCACGTTCCAGGTAGCGCAGTGAAGCGGTCGGGTCCTTGGCCAGGAGCGAGTAGCCCATGGCCTTGTGCAGCTTGGCGCGCACCTGGTCGGGCATGTCATGCTGATCGGTCAAGGTGGCAACTTCCAGCAGCTGGTGGGTTTCCACGTTGGCGTTTGGGTCCACTTTCAAGGCGTGCAATGCAGCCTCGGCCACTTCCTCGGCCAGCACCGTGGCCAGCGTGCGTTCGTACTGGTCCGGCATCGTCAGGCCGTGCTGCAGGGCATAGGCGCCGATCCTCATGGCGCCGGCGAAGTCGCCCACGTCGATGCGCCAGACCATGATGTTGGTCAGCACCTCGTCCTGCGCGCCACGCCCGCCCACCAGAGCGCCATCGACGTAGGCGTCGTACTCGGCCAGCAGCTCGCGCTTGACGTCGATCTTGCGTTCGACCGACAGGATGTCCTTGAGGCGGCGGCGGTCGGCGTGCAGCTTGACCAGCATCAGCTCGTAGATGCTGGCGCCGGCCATGCTGCCAGTATCGGCGGCGGCATCGGCCGCC
>JBEVMD010000509.1:0-2796 GCA_040508835.1 Duganella sp.
GCCTTTTCCCGGCGGGGGCGCGACACGGCCACGCGGTTGTGGGGGTTGTCGCCGGCGGGCCGCACTGCCGCCCATCCGGACCAGGTGCACCACTGGATCGCCAGCTACTACCCGCAATTCGACCAGCAGGGCCGCATCAACGGCATCACTGCCATGCTGGTGGACGTGACCGACCAGAAGAACACGGCAGCCGAGCTGCAGCGCTCGCGCCAACTGCTCAGCTCGGTGGTGGAGCACATGCCGGCCATGATCTTCGTCAAGCGCGCGTCCGACCTGCGCTACGAAATGGTCAACCGCTACGGGGCCGTGCTGACCGGCCGCGCCAGCGTCGACGAACTGGTCGGCAAATACGACGCGGACTTTTTCCCGGCCGAGCTGGCCGTGCAGTACAACCAGGCCGACCGCGCCGTGCTGGCGTCGGACACCAACGAGATCACCGAGATCGCCGAGGAACCGATCGTCACCCGCCATGGCCAGACCCGCTACATGACCACCCGCAAGGTGGCCCTGCGCGACGAACAGGGCGTGGCCACCCACGTGCTGGGCCTGGCCATCGACATTACCGAACGCAAGCAGGTCAAGGAAACCCTGCGCGCCACCATCGAACAGTTGGGCAATAACGAGCAGTTCCTGCGCACCCTCACCGACAGCCTGCCCGGCATGGTGGCGTACTGGGACGCCGGCCTGCGCTGCCGCTTCGCCAACCGCTATTTCCTCGAGTGGCACGGCCTCACTGCCGACCAGATGCTGGGCGCCTGGATGCCCGACGTGCTGGGCGACGCCGGTTACGCGCTGAGCGCGCCGTACGTCAAGGGCGCGCTGGAAGGCGAACCGCAGGGCTTTGCGGGCGAACTGCAATGGCCCGGCGGCGACCTGCGCTACACCTGGGTCAACTACATTCCCGACGTGGGCGAGTTCGGCGAAGTGCGCGGCTTTTTCGTGCTGGTGTCGGACGTCACGCAACTGAAAGAGACCGAGCTGCACCTGCAGGAAACCAACGACGAACTGGTGTCCGCGCGCGACCGCGCCGAAGCGGCCAGCCGCGCCAAGAGCGAATTCCTGGCCAATATGAGCCACGAGATCCGCACCCCGATGAACGCCATCATCGGCCTGGCGCGGCTGCTGCAGGAAGCGCAGCTGGCGCCGCGCGAACGCACTTATCTCGACAAGATCCAGGTAGCCACGCAGTCGCTGCTGGGCCTGGTCAACGACGTGCTGGAATTCTCGCGCGTGGAGGCGGGGCAATTGCTGCTCGAGCATGCGCCGTTCCAGCTGCAGCAGATCCTCGACAGCATGAGCGTGCTGATCGGCGGCAGCGCGGCCGACAAGGGCATCGAGCTGGTCTACGACATCGACCCGCTGCTGCCCACCGACCTGGCCGGCGACCCGATGCGGCTGCAGCAAGTGCTGCTCAACCTGCTCAGCAACGCCGTCAAGTTCACCACGGCCGGCGAGGTGGTGCTGGCGGTGCGCGCTGCCGCCAGCGATGCCGGCGCGCACGGCGCCGCTCCCGCGCACCGCGCCATCCTGGTCGAGTTCAGCGTGCGCGACACCGGCATCGGCATTCCGGCCGAGCACCAGGACCGCATCTTCGACACGTTTTCGCAGGCCGACAGCAGCACCAGCCGCAAGTTCGGCGGGGTGGGCCTGGGGCTGGCGATCTGCCGCCAGCTGGCCGACATGATGGGCGGCGCGGTACACGTGCGCAGCGAACCGGGCCAGGGCGCCGAATTCCTGTTCATCTGCCCGCTCGAATGCACGGCCGCGCCGAAGCCGCCGCACGTGCCGCCCGCCGCGGCCGGCCTGGCAGTGCTGATTGCCGACGACAACGCCAGCGTGCGCAGCGCCTTGTCGGCCGCCTGCGCCTGGCTGGGCTGGCATGCGGACACGGCGGCCGATACCGACCAGGCGCGCCGCATGCTGGCAGGCGGCCGCGACGACGGCCACCCGTACGAGTTGCTGCTGCTCGACCATCACCTGTCCGGCGCCCCCGGCCCGGGATTGCCGGCGTTGCTGTCCACGCTGGCGCGCGCGGCGCGGCCCGGCGCCGTCATGCCGCCCGTGCTGCTGATGGTGTCCGAGCACGAGGCGGGCCTGAGACTGGCGCCCGGTCCCGGTGCGGGCCCCGGCACGGCGCTGACCGTGGCGGGCCTGCTGCCCAAGCCGGTCAGCCCGCACCGGCTGCTCGAACGGGTGCGCGCGCTGCTGGCCGGCGGCGCCAGCGACACCGACCACGCCACCGCGCCGCAGCCGTCGCCGCTGCACGGCCGCCTGGCCGGGATGCGCATCCTGCTGGTGGAAGACAACGAGATCAACCAGGAAGTGGCGCAATACATCCTCCAGCACACGGGCGCGACCGTGCACCTGGTCAGCAACGGCCAGCTGGCGGTCGACCTGCTGGTGGAAAACGCGGCCCGGTTCGACCTGGTGCTGATGGACGTGCAAATGCCGGTCAAGAACGGTTACGACGCCACCGAGGCGATCCGCGCCGCCGGCATCACGCTGCCCATCGTGGCAATGACCGCGAACGTGATGGAAGACGACCGCCGCCGGGCGATGCAGGCCGGCATGAACGGCCACGTGGCCAAGCCGATCGACGTCGAGGTCCTGATTGCCATGCTGCGCGAGCTGGCGCCGCACGCGGTGGGACCGCTGCCGGACGGCCCGGCGCCGGGCTTCGACGCTGGCGCCCTGGCGGCGGGCGCCACTTACGCGCTGCCGGTGGACCTGCCCGGCATCGACCTCGATACGGCGCTGGCGCGCATGGGCGGCAACTACGATGCGCTCGCTGCCCTG
>JBEVMD010000511.1:0-3692 GCA_040508835.1 Duganella sp.
ATCGGCAAAAAACGCCTTGGACCATTCGATATTGGACAGCTGCAGCGCCGACGTGCGTTCGCGCAGCACCGCTTCCAGCGCGGTTTCCCAGCCGGTGTCGATCTTGAGTTTTTGCCACAGGCGCGGCAGGGTATCGAGTTCGTGCTTTTGCAGCCAGGGCGTGACCTTGCCCTGGGTTTGCACCCGCTCCTGCAACTGGCGCAGCGCGTTCAGGCGCGCTTCCAGCTGCGCGTTGGCGGCGCTTTCCGCGTTCACCTGCTGCTGCGCGGCCTGGCGTTCCTGTTCCAGCGCCGGTTGCTGTTCCAGCGCCTGCTCCAGCAGTTCCTGCTGTTCTTCCAGCGTGTACTGCTGCTCTTCCTGCTGCAGGCGCAGGTTGGCCAGGTGGGCGCTGTCGGGAAGATTGAGGCCGCTCTTTTCCTGCTGCAGGCGCTCGCGCCGCGCGGCCAGGCCATTGAGGATATTGCTGGCGTTGCGCTGGTGCGCCGATTCCAGTTCCAGCTGCTGCTGCGCCTGCATGATGCGGGCGCGCGATTCCGTGCTCTTGATTTGCGCCTCGCGCCAGGCCTGTTCCAGCAGCGGCAGCGATTCGGCTTTTTGCTCGGCCATCATCTGCGCTTCTTCCACGCGCGCGCCCAGTTCTTCGAGGGTAAACTCCGCTTCCTCGATCTGGCCGCCGAAGTCCGTGGCCTGGTGCTGCCACTGGTCGCGCTGCGCGGTGAGCGTGGCCAGTTGCGATTGCAGGCGCGCGCGCGACTCGATCACGAACTTGATCTGCGCTTCCAGGCTGCCGATTTCGGCATTGGTCTGGTACAGCGCGCCCTGCGCCGTGTGCAGGCGGTCGCCGGCGGCAAAGTGGGACTGGCGCATGTGCTCGAGCGACAGCTCCACGTTGCGCAGCTTGGCCGTTTGCTCTTCGAGGTCGTTTTGCGCCTGCTCCATCTCGCGGAAGACTTTTTTCTGCTCGTTTTCCGCTTCAACCTTGCGCAGCAGCCAGAGCAGCTTCTGCTTTTCTTCCTGGTCCGACTGCAGCTGGTGGAATTTCGTGGCGACGGCGGCCTGCCCTTCCAGCTTTTCCAGGTTGGCATTCAGTTCGCGCAGGATGTCTTCCACGCGCAGCAGGTTTTCGCGCGTGTCGTGCAGGCGGTTTTCCGTTTCGCGGCGCCGCTCCTTGTACTTGGAGACGCCGGCCGCCTCTTCGAGGAACACGCGCAGCTCTTCCGGACGCGACTCGATGATGCGGCTGATCATGCCCTGGCCGATGATGGCGTACGCGCGCGGCCCCAGGCCCGTGCCGAGAAAAATATCCTGGATGTCGCGCCGGCGCACGGGCTGGCCGTTGATGTAATAGGTGGAAGTGCCGTCGCGCGTGAGGGTGCGCTTGACGGCGATTTCGGCGTACTGGCCCCACTGGCCGGCGGCCTTGCCGTCGGCATTGTCGAACACCAGTTCCACCGACGAGCGCCCGGCCGGCTTGCGGTGGGTGGAGCCGTTGAAGATCACGTCCTGCATCGATTCGCCGCGCAGTTCGGAAGCCTTCGATTCGCCCAGCACCCAGCGCACGGCGTCGATGATGTTCGACTTGCCGCAGCCATTCGGTCCCACCACGCCAACCAGCTGCCCCGGCACCTGGAAATTGGTGGGATCGACAAATGACTTAAATCCCGACAATTTGATGGAAGAGAGACGCACGTTGGTTATCTGGAATGTGGGCTGGAAAAGGTCACAATAATACCATTTAGATTATTCACCAAGGCCAAAACGCCCGGACCCGTGCGGCGCCCTCAGTTCAACGCGCCGTATTTATCGTGGTGCCACATGGCGCGCGTGTAGGGCTGGTCGCGCCCGGACAGCATCAGCGACACCTTGGTAATCCATTCCTCGGCCGGAACCGGCTCCACATTGGGCGCCACCAGCACGATGGGCAGGCACAGCACGGCCAGCATGCGCGACAGCGCCCAGCGGTGTTCCTTGCTGGCGAAATGGATGAAGCCGGCAGCCACGAGCAAGCCGAGGATGCCGCCGGTGATCACTTCGGACACCGAATGGGCCAGCACCGGCACCCGCGAGACGGAAATCAGGAGCGCCAGGATGACGCCGCCTGCAGCGCCCAGCTGGCGCGCCCGCATCCCGGACGAACGGAACACCAGGTAGCCCGCGACCGGGTACACGGCGGCAGCGCGCATGGCGTGGCCGCTGAAACCGGCAAACTCGACCGACTCCACGCCCAGGCCCCAGCCCATGAAGGCCATTTTGGTGATCACCACCAGCGCCATGCCGATGCCAAACAACATGGCCCAGGCCAGCGTCAGTCGCCACTGCTTGCCGGCGACCAGGTAGATGGCGATGGCGACGCCGATGGGACCGGTTACGGCCATGCTGCCCGCCACACTCAAAATATGCCAAAAATACATCATCCGCAAAACCTTTCATTTATTGCATTGCACCATATTATTAAAACACAGCAGCAGCATTGTAGCGAACTATTGCTGTGCGGTAATTAAATAAACGGTTTATGCTGCGGGCGCGTGCGTCCTCCCGCCGAGGCCACAGGGTCGGGCAGACGGGCAGACGGGTCGAGACAGGAGCGGTGATGCGGCGCAGCGGCCGCAAGGGCAAAGTCAAAGACGGTGCGGCGCCCGCGGGCGCCGCGAGTGCGGGCAGATATTGGTCACGCGCTGGCCGCGCGGGGGGATGAAATCCTTGACGCCGTGGATCATGCCCACGTCGCGGGCGTCGGACGCCGTCAGGTGCAGGTCGGAATACGCATGAGTGCGCCAGTGCTCTTCCGACAGCTGCACGTGCTCGCGCAGGATCTGCTCGGTGCGGGCGTCGTCGGCCTGCAGGCCTTCGACGATGATGCGCAGCGCGTCGGGCCGGGCGCCGTGCGGGGCGCTCGCGTGCGACTTGTGCACCATGAAGCGCGACGTGTCGCTGGCATAGCGCTCCTCGCCGGCCAGGAACAGGATCACGGCGATCGACGCCACGGCGCCGGCGTTGTAGGTGACGATCTTGACCGGCAGCTTGCTCAGGTAGTTATACAGGCAGATGCCGTCGCTCACATATCCGCCATTGGACTGGATCAGGATGTGGGCGGTCGTGATGCGGTCTTCGGTCATGTCCGCCACCGCATCGAACATGCGGCGCACCATGTCGCTGTTGACATCGCCGGACAGCGTAAACCACGCCTGTCCAGCGTATTCGTCGAGGGATTCTTGATCTTGGCTCATGTCTGGGCTCTCAAAATTGTGTGATTTATACGACACCTGGATGTCCATCGAGGGGCTGAGGGTCGGGACGACCTCGCGGGTCGTCATGTCGCCGTCGTTGACGAAGCGGGTGAGGATGTCGTTGGTGTTGGAGGCGATCAGGAAGTCGTCGATCGGCGCGCCCATCTCCCTGGCGATCCATCCCGACAGCACATTGCCGAAGTTCCCGGTCGGCACACTGAACGTGAGCGGGCCGCTGAGCGCCTCGGCGGCGACCACGTAGTACACCGTCTGGGCCATGACCCGCGCCCAGTTGATCGAGTTGACGGCCGACAGGTGGTTCCGTTCGCGGAACGGCGCGTCGTTGAACATCGCCTTCACCAGATCTTGGCAATCGTCGAACGTGCCGTCGATCGCGACCACGTGAACGTTCGGCGAATCGACGGTCGTCATCTGCCGTCGTTGCACATCGCTGGTGCGCCCGTC
>JBEVMD010000558.1:0-5225 GCA_040508835.1 Duganella sp.
GAAGGCGATCAGCTCCTCGCGGCCCTTGTCGTTATCCGCATAAAAGCGCTTCGGATCCTTGGTCAGTCCCAGCAGGCGCGCGCCCACCGTGCCCTGGGTCATGCCCTGCGCCTTGAGGATGGCGTCGATGCGCGACTGCAGCATGGTGTTCTGCTCCATGCCGATCGCGTGGATGTCCTTGGCGCTCATGCGGGTGGACGTGCCCAGGCGCAGCGCCCACTCGTAATAGGCCTGGCCGTCCGGCAGGCGGTGCACGCCGGGGACGTCGGTGGACTTGGCGGTGGCGGCAGTAAATGCCTTGATCTGGCGTTCCAGCGCCGGATACACCTGCTTTTCCACCAGCGCCGTGGCGCGCGCGGCCCAGTCGCCGTCGATGCCCAGCTTCTGGGTGCGCTCCACCAGCGACTGCACCAGCTTTTGCTGGGCCACCGGCGTCTTGCGGAATTCGGTCAGCTGGCCCAGCGCGGTGCGGGCGATGAAGTCGGGCGGCATGACGCCGCGCCCGGCCTGGCTGGCGATGCGGCTGGTTTCCTGTTCCAGCATGCGCGCCATGCCGCTGATCCGTTCCAGGTAGGCGTTGGCGTCGGCCGCGTTGGCGATCTGGTGCTGCGAGTGCAGAAATTCGGGGATGCGGGTGACGGCGCCGTCCTGCTGCGTGACCGGGAACGGCGCGGCAGAGCCATTGAAGCCGCTCGCCGCGCCGCCGTACGAGAAGCGCAGGCCTTCCACGCCTTCGCCGGCCGCGTAGCGCACGGTGTCGTAGCGCAGCTGGGCGTCGGGGCCGAGCTTGACGCGGTCCACGGCGTTGAGGCGCTTGACCATGGACTTGACCTGGCTGGCCCACGCGGCGTCGCCGGCGCGGCTGATGTTTTCCAGCTTGGCTTTGAGGTCGGCGCGCTCGCCCTTGTCCAGGCCCAGCGAGGTGGCGGTGGTGGGCGACAGGCGCAGGATTTCATCGGCAAAGGTGTCGAGCAGCTTGCTGAACTGGGCGTCCCCCGGCGCCACGTTGGTGGCGTTCTGGGCCCGCGCTAAGCCCGGCAGGACCGAGACGGTGGTGAGGGACAGGGCGGATAACAGCAGGTCGCGGCGTGTGAAATTCTGAGGCTTGTTGCTCATGACATCCTTTTTATTTGTTTGAAGTAACCCCGCATCAAAAAATAGTTGCGGAAAAACAGCGCGAGGACGACCATAGCGCGCCTCGCCGAATCATGTCAATGGGAATTGTACGCAGGTTAAGGTGGAATTAATGTTGAAAGCAGGGGCGTAGCGGTCATGAAGGCGGCTGTTCGTCGTGGCTGGCATCGGCCCCGAAGCGCAGGTCGAAGCGCATCAGGAGGTCGTGCAGCACGTCGGTTTCCTGGCGCGGCAGGGCCAGCGCCACGTGCATGTCGGGCCGCACCAGGTAGGCTGCATCTTGCAGCAGGCCCGCGTGTTCCGCCGCCGCGCTCCACGGCCAGGCGCGCAGCGGCAGGTGCAGCAGCTGCGCCAGCGCCGCCAGTTGCGGTGTCACCGCGCCGTACACGTGCAGCTGCCAGTCCAGCGTTTGCAGCGGCGCGTAATTGTCGCGTGCCGCCCCGTCATGCCCGGCAGCGCCATGGCCTGCACCATTATCGCCTGCACCATCATGGCCTGCACCATCATTTCCTGCACCATCATCGCGTGCAGCGTCATCGTGGGCGGGCGCGGGCAGCCACGGCAGGCGGTCGCCGCCGATGATATGGCCTGCGCGCCCGCCCGAGAGCGCGCTGTCGGGATAATGGATGTGGATCTGCGAGACGGTTTTGAACAGGGCGCGGCGCGCGGCGTCGAAGCCGGCCAGCGCGGGCAGCACGTGCGGCACCAGCCAGTGGCGCAGGATCGCGCCGCGCGCCCCCTGCGCCACCAGCAGCTGGAAGGCGCGGTCGGTGGTGGCCACCAGCGTGCGGGCAAAGGCGATCCGTTCGTCCTCGTACGTGTCCAGCAGCGCGGGCAGGGCGCGGCCCTGCAGCACCTGCGCCAGCTTCCAGGCCAGGTTGACGGCGTCGCCGATGCCGGTGTTCATGCCCTGGCCGCCGGCGGGACTGTGCACGTGGGCGGCGTCGCCGGCCAGCAAGCACCGGTCGCGCCGGAACTGCGCGGCCACGCGGTGGTGCACGCGGTACGTGGAAAACCAGTTCACCTGGTCCACCGTGATGCCCAGCAGCGCTTCGAGCGCGGGCCGCAGGTCCTCGAACACGGGGCCCGGATTGCCGGACTGCGGGACGATGCCGATCAGGCGCTGCATGCCGGTGGCGCGCACGGGCAGCATCAGCGCAAAGGTGTTGGCGCCCACGTGGGCGACCAGGTCGCGGTTGCCGGCCGTCGTGTGCACGTCCGCCACATAATATACATGGTCGTACGTCCCGCCGGGGAAGTCGATGCCCAGCGCATGCCGGGTGGTGCTGTGGGCGCCGTCGCAGCCGCACAGGTAGGCGAAGCTGGCGTGGGTTCGTTCGCCCTGGTGCCGCAGCGTGGCGCGCACGCCCCATGCATCCTGTTCGAAACTGTCGAGCGCCGTATTCCACGCCACTTCCACCCCGGCCGCGCGCAGCTGGGCAATGAGCAGCCGCTCATGCTCGTCCTGCGGGAACGACAGCACGAACGGGTAGGGACTGAGGCCGGCGCCGATGTCGCCCAGCGCCAGGCGCGTCACTTCATGGCTGCCGTCCTGGTCCTGTTCGCGCACGTGCAGCGCGTCGATGCGGATGCCCGCGTCGATCGCCTGCTGCGCAAAGCCCAGCTGGCGGTAAAACTCCAGCGTGCGGGCGTGGACCACCATGGCGCGCGAGGTCTGTCCCGGGCCGCTGGCCTGGTCGACGATGCGCACGGCCACGCCGCGCCGCGCCAGCGACAGGGCAAGCACCAGCCCGGTGGGACCGGCGCCCACGATCAGAACCTGCGGTAATGTCGGTGCGGGTGACGTCATGCGGGCCAGTGTAGCGCCGCCCGCGTTTGCGGTGCGCGCAATTGCGCTCATCGGCGCACCGGCCGCAGGCCTGCGCTGGTATCATGCCGGTGCACTTCCATTCACTTTGGCGACCATCACCATGACCTGTTTCCGTACCCGCCGCAGCGTGCTGCTGGCGCTGGCCGCCGCGCCGTGTGCCACTGCACCGCTGGCCCGCGCCGTAGAAATCCTCGACAAGCCGCCGGCAGCCACGGTGCTGTCGCCCGCCGCGCAGCTGGCGCGGCTGGAAGCCGATTCGGGCGGGCGGCTGGGCGTGGCGGCGATCGATACGGCCGACAGCCGCCTCCTGGTCCATCGCGGCGACGAGCGCTTCCCGCTGTGCAGCACCTTCAAGGCCATGCTGGCGGCGGCCATCCTGCAGCACGAGCCGTCGCTGCTCGATAAACGCATCCGGTACGGCAAGGCCGACCTGGTGGCGTATTCGCCGATCACGGAGCAGAACCTGGCCGACGGCATGACGGTGGGCGAATTGTGCGCGGCCACGGTGCAGTACAGCGACAACGCGGCCGCCAACCTCCTGATGAAACAGCTGGGCGGCCCGGCCGGCGTGACGGCGTTTGCCCGGTCCATCGGCGACAAGGCGTTCCGGCTCGACCGCTGGGAGACGGAATTGAACACGGCCATACCCGGCGACCCGCGCGACACCACCACGCCGCTGGCCATGATGAAATCGCTGCAGAGCGTGACGCTGGGGCCACCGCTCACGGTGGACAAGCGCAAGACCCTGAGCGACTGGCTGATCGGCAACACCACGGGCGACGCCCGCATCCGCGCCGGCGTGCCCTATGACTGGCAGGTGGGCGACAAGACCGGGACGGGCGCCTACGGCAGCACCAACGACGTGGGCGTCGTGTGGCCCACCGGGAAGGCGCCCGTGGTCATGGCCTTGTATTTCACCCAGCGCGGCAAGGACGACAAGGCCAATTCGGAGATTCTGGCGTCGGCGGCGCGGGTGGTGGTGGAGGCGTTCAAGCTGGCGTGAGCCGCGCGCCGGGGATCAGGCGGGCACCGTGCCATAGACGATGGTGCCGACCAGCCCCTCGGGCAGTTCGAGCGTCAGCGTCGATCCCGACGCCTGGCTGTGCGCCGGCCATTCTTCCAGGCCCACGCCGAGCCACTTCAGATGCGCCTCGCGCGCGGTCCAGGCCATGGCGAAAGCGGCGGTGCGCTCTCCGCGCGCCATGTCGCGCAGGCGCGCCAGCGTTTCCGGTCCGAGGTAGTCGCGCGCCACGTCCTCCCAGCCGCCCACTTCTTCCTCTTCCATCACATCCACGCCCACCGGACCGTGGAAGCACACGGCCGCCAGCGACAGGCCGCCATCGTGCGTAAAGGAGCAGTGCAGCCGCCGGCCATCGGGCAGCACGGCCACCGGCGCCGCGCCAGGCGACGATTCGATATGGATATCGTGCGGAGCGTGATCGAGCAGGGCGCCCAGCGCCGCCGCCAGCGCCTGGCGCGCCTGCGCCCGCGCCGGGTCCCTCTCCGGACCGGTGGGCATGCCGATCACGAAGACGCCGTCCTGCAACACCGGCTTCGGTCCCGGCCACGGGTAGACGGACAGGCGCATCATGACCTGGCCGGCGCGGCGGGACAGCCGGCCCAGTTGCCATTGGCGGGAATGTGCTCGCCCTTCATCACCAGCGTGAGTGCGCCCAGGCGGGCATTGTCGCCCACGACGGCGCTGTACAGGACCGCGCTGCGCGGTCCCATGTACACGCGCTGGCCGATGTCTACATGGTCGATTTTCATGACGCGGTCCTCGAATAAATGGGTTTGGGGGCAGGTGAGGGCATTGAGTTCACTATAGTCGCCGATGCGCACGCAGTCGAATTCCGTGATGTCGGTGGTGTCAAGGTACACGCCCTTGCCGATTTTTGCACCCATCAGATTGAAAGCGAGGGGCAGCCAGGGCGTGCCGCGCAGGTAACGCATGAAATTGGGCACGGCAATCCCCTCGTACAGGTTGGTCACGCCCTCGGACAGCCACACGAACGGCGTCCACATGGGTTCCGATTGTTTGCGATAACGGCCGATCAGCAGCCATTTGAGCAGCACCACGAACACGTAGTTCCCCACGCCGTACACCAGGCCCGCCTGGGTCAGGTCCCAGATCACCTCCACCCAGCGGCCGGCGGCGGCCGCCGGCATAACTTACAGCACCACCGGGTAGCCCACCGCGGTCACCACCGCGTGCGGCGCGCCGTTTCGGAACGCCACGTAAAGGCCCCGTCCCAGCCGG
>JBEVMD010000485.1:0-2755 GCA_040508835.1 Duganella sp.
CGGAGAGCGCGGCATCCACGGCGCGGCCGCCGGCGGCTGCAGCCGCGTCATCGGCGCCGCAGGCGGTCAACGCGCTGCATGCTCCAGCGCCAGGCGTCGTCGCGGCAGGAGCAGGGCGGCACTATCGCCTCACGCTCCACGGCGGGGAGTTTTTCCTGCGCGACCACGTGGTGTCGGGCCGGCGCATCCTGCCCGGCGTGGCCTACCTGGAAATGGTGCGGGCAGCCGTGGCATCGAGCGTGCACGCCGGCGTGACCCTGCGCGACGTCGCCTGGGTGCAGCCTTTCGCGCTGGAGGACGGCGCGGCGCCGGCGACGCTGGAGTTGCTGCTCACACCGGGCGCGGACGGCGAACTGGCGTTCGAGGTGCGCAGCGGTGGCGGCGACGGGCCATCGCGCCTGCATTGCCAGGGAATGGCGAGCCTGTCGGCGGCATTGGCGGCGCCCCCCGCATTGTCGGTGCGGGCAGCGCCGGCCGAAGGGGGAACAATCTACGCCCCGGGCGAGATCTACGCCGCATTTTCCGCCATGGGCGTCCACTACGGACCGGCCCACCGGCCGCTGCGCGCCTTGCGCGTGCCGGACGACGGCGAGATCGTGGCCACCTTGCAGTTGCCCGATGTGGTGGACGCCGGCCTCGCCGGCTACGGCCTGCATCCCGCCATGCTCGATGGCGCCCTGCAGGCGGCCATCGGATGGTTGCTGCCGCACCCCGGCGACACGCTGCCCTTGCCATTTCACTTGCGCCGGCTGCAGGTACTGGGGCCGTGCACCGCCGTCATGGAGGCGCGCGTGCGCCGTTCTGCGGACGAAGTGGCGGCGCCGACAACCGGCGACATGGCGGCAGCAGGCTCCGATCACGCCGGTGCGGCCGCGCGCCTCGACCTCGACCTGTTCGACGACGCCGGGCGCCTGTGCGTGCGTATCGAAGGACTGGCGTCGCGCCATGCCGGCGGCCGCGCGCTGGCCCTGTCCAGCGAACCGCACGCCCTGGTGCTGGCGCCCGTGTGGGAACAGGTGGCCGTGTTGCCGTCCAGCGGCGCGGAGCAGGGCATCCGCCCCAGCGCTGGCGAGCGCGTATGGCTGCTGCCCTGCGCACGGGGCAGCGGCACCGCATTGCAGGCATGCTGGCCCGGCGCGCTGGCGGGCGACGCCGACACCGGTGTCGATCACGTGGTGTGGGCAGCGCCCGACGGCGATCCGGTGGATCCCGGCAGCGACGCCGTATTGGGCGCGCAGGAAGCCGGCGTGTACGCCGTTTTCCGCGCCATCAAGGCATTGCTGGACCGGGGCTATGGCGCCAGGCCGCTGGCCTGGACCCTGATCACCACCGCCGCCGCCGCAGTGCACGACGGCGAACGGATCGATGCGGCGCATGCCGGGGTGCGCGGTCTGGCCGGCACGCTGGCGCGGGAATATCCGGCATGGTCGGTGCGCGTTCTCGACCTGGAACGCGGCTGGACCGCCGCTGCCGAGGGCCTGCGCGCGGCGCTGGCGCTGCCCGCTATCGACGCGGTGGTGCGCGATGGCGCGTGTTACCGGCAGAAGCTCGCGCCCTTGCACGTGCTGGACCGCGTGGCCGCGCCGCGCCTGCGCGAGTCGTCGTACCGCGCGGGTGGCGTGTACGTGGTAATCGGCGGCGCCGGCGGCATCGGCGCCATCTGGACCCGCTACGTGATGCAGGCCTGTCACGCGCAGGTGGTCTGGATCGGCCGCCGTGCACCGGATGCCGGGATCGGTGCGGCGCTCGATGCGGTGATGGCCGAAGTGGGCTATGCAGGCAACCGGCCGCTGTACCTGCAGGCCGACGCAGCCGACCATGCCGCGCTGGCCGCTGCGCGCGCCCAGGTGCTGGCGCGTTTCGGACGTATCGATGGACTGGTGCATGCAGCCGCCGTGCAGCACGACCGCACGCTGGCCCACCTCGATGAGGCGGCGCTGCGCGCGGCGTACACCAGCAAGGTCGACACCAGCGTGCGCATGGCGCAGGTGTTCGCGGCGGACCGCCTCGACTTCGTGCTGTATTTTTCCTCGCTCGTGGCCTTTGCCCGCCCGCCGGGACAGGCCGGCTACGTGGCCGGCTGCGTGTTCCAGGACGGCTATGCGCAGGCGCTGGCGGGCCACTGGTCCTGTGCGGTCAAGGTCATGAACTGGGGTTACTGGGGCGGCGTGGGCATGGCCACCGATGCGGGATACCGCGCGCGCATGGCGCACCTGGGAGTCGGCTCCATCAATGCCGCCGAAGGCATGGAAGCGCTGGAGATGCTGCTGGCCGACACCCTGAACCAAAGCGCGCTGGTCAACGTCACCCGGCCGCTGGCCGACCTGTCGCACGGCGTGTATGCGGGCGTGCTGGCCAGCGGCGGAACCGGGCAGCCGGGGGACGGCACGGCGGAGCAAATCGCGCCGGCCGCCGGCCGGCTGGCGGGGCCGCCCGATGAAGCGGCGTTGACCGCCATCGTTGCCGAAGTACTGTCGGTCGCGCTCAAGGTCGATATCGATGACATCGACCTTGACGAGCCGTTTACGGCCTATGGCGTCGATTCCATCACCGGCGTGCAACTGGCGCAAACCCTCAACCAGCGCCTGGGACTGGCGCTCGACGTCACCCTGTTCTTCGACCACGGCACCGTGCGGCGCCTGGCGCGTCACCTGCGCGAACGCCATGGCGATGCGCTGGCAGCCGCACCGGCGACACCGGCCGGCGCCGACGCCGTTTCCGATGTCGCCGACGCCGGCGCGGACGGCCCGCGCCA
>JBEVMD010000618.1:0-26008 GCA_040508835.1 Duganella sp.
AAGGGCAAGGTCCTGTCCGGCGCGGTCACGCACAAGGCGCACCAGGAACGCGCGCTGAGCCACGCGGAAGAAGCGGCCGGCTTTTCCCTGTTCTGCTGCGCCACCACGGCCGGCGACCTGGTGATCGAGGCGCGCGAAGTGGCCGGCAGCGCCGAATACCCGATCCGCAAGATGCCGTCGCGCGTGACCTCGCTGGAAAAAGTCGCGCCCGACGTGATCGTGATGACGCTGCAGCTGCCGGCCAACGAGACGCTCAAGTTCCGCGCCGGCCAGTATATCGAATTTATGCTGCGCGACGGCAAGCGCCGCAGCTACAGTATCGCCACCGCGCCCGGCGTCGACCAGCCGTTCACGCTGCACATCCGCCACCTGCCGGGCGGCCTGTTCACCGACCAGGTGTTTACGACCATGAAGGAGCGCGACATCCTGCGCTTCGAGGGCCCGATGGGCACGTTCTTCGTGCGCGACGACAGCACCAAGCCGATGGTATTGCTCGCGTCCGGCACGGGCTTTGCGCCGATCAAGGCCATCGTCGAACACCTGCGCGCCGAAGGCGTCGATCGCCAGATGACCTTGTACTGGGGCGGCCGCCGTCCGCAAGACCTGTACATGGACGCGCTGTGCCGCGAGTGGGCGGCCACCCTGCCCAACTTCACCTACGTGCCCGTGATTTCCAATGCCCAGCCGGAAGACAACTGGACCGGCCGCAGCGGCTTCGTGCACCAGGCGGTCATAGCGGACCTGCCCGACCTGTCCGGCCACCAGGTGTACGCGTGCGGCGCGCCGGTCATGGTCGATTCCGCGCTGCGCGATTTTATCGCCCAGTGCGGCTTGCCGGAGGAGGAGTTCTACGCG
This sequence comes from Duganella sp., assembly GCA_040508835.1. Lineage (GTDB taxonomy): Bacteria > Pseudomonadota > Gammaproteobacteria > Burkholderiales > Burkholderiaceae_D > Rugamonas. Next base: position 856 of record JBEVMD010000618.1, read on the forward strand.
GACGCCTTCACCACCGAAGCCGACCTGCACCAACCTTAAAACAGCATCCACCCCGAACGGGGGCCGACCGGGATGCAGAGTCCCAGGCTCTGCTCCCAGAAAGCTTCCATGTCCGACAGCTCTGCCCCCTCCTCTTCCAACGGCTTCAGCGTCCTGCGCCACCGTAACTTCACCTTTTACCTGTTTGCCCGCACGCTCGGCACCCTGGCCGTGCAGATGCAGAACGTCGCCATCGGCTGGCAGGTGTATTCGATGACCCACAACCTGTTCGACCTCGGCATGATCGGCCTGGCGCAGTTTGCGCCGTTTCTGCTGCTGATCCTGATCGCCGGCCACGCGGCCGACCGCTACAACCGCCGCAACCTGATCGCCGGCGCGCTGGCCGCGCAACTGCTGTGCGGCCTGTCGCTGCTGGCCTTTACCTACGCGGGCCTGACGACCGTGTGGCCCGTGTTTGCGGTGCTGGTGCTGTTCGGCAGCGCGCGCGCGTTCATGGGGCCGGCCACGCAGGCCATTTTGATCAACCTGGTGCCGGCCGAAAGCTTTGCCAAGGCGGTGGCCTTGAGCTCGTCCAGCATGCACGTGGCCGTGATCCTGGGCCCCACGCTGGGCGGCCTGTTCTACCTGGCCGGACCGAAAACCGTTTATATGGTTTCCTCGGCCATGCTGGTGACGTCCGTCGTGCTGATGTGCCTGGTGAAATCGGTCAAGCAGCCGAGCAACCGCGAGCCAGCCACCTGGCACACGGTGCTCGAAGGGCTGCGGTTCGTGAAATCGAAGCCGGTGGTGCTGGGCGCCATCTCGCTCGACCTGTTTGCCGTCCTGTTCGGCGGCGCCACGGCGCTGCTGCCGGCGCTGGCGCACGATGTGCTGCACATCGGCCCGCAAGGGCTGGGCATGTTGCGCTCGGCGCCCGGCATCGGCGCCGCGCTGTGCTCGGTCGGGCTGGCGTTCTTCCCGATCACGCGCCGGGTGGGCGCCTGGATGTTCGGCGGCGTGGCCGTGTTTGGCCTGGGCACGCTGGTGCTGGGCGCCACGTCCACCTTCATCGTGGCGCTGGTGGCGCTGTTCCTGATGGGCGTGGGCGACATGGTCAGCGTGTACGTGCGCCACCTGCTGGTGCAGTACGAAACGCCGGACGCGATCCGCGGCCGCGTGAGCGCCGTCAATTCCGTGTTCATCGGCGCCTCCAACGAGCTGGGCGAATTCGAATCGGGCGTCACGGCCGGCTGGATGGGCTTGACGCGCGCCGTGCTGTTCGGCGGCGCCGCCACGCTGGTGGTCACCGGCCTGTGGAGCTACCTGTTCCCCGTGCTCTCGCGCATGGACCGGTTCCCGCATGACGAAAAAAAGGTCGTGACCCAATGAGCTTTCAGCTGCCGCTGCCGCGCATCATCCATAGCCGCCCTCACCTGAGCCTGTCGGTCGTGCTGGGGGCGGCGGTGTGGCCGTTCCTGCCCGACGACTGGAAAACCTTCACCCGGCTGCTGCTGGCGTGGGACGTGACCGTGTGGAGTTACCTGGTGACGATGGTGTGGTCGATGCTGCGCGCCGACCACCACGACATCCGCCGCACGGCCAAGAAGCAGGATGAAAAAGGGCCGGTGATCCTGGCCACGCTGTCGGTGGCGGTGCTGGTGTCGCTGGCGGCCATCGTCTCGCAGCTGTCCACGCTGAAAAACGGCGCCGACGACCTGGCGCTGCAATACACGTTCGTGGGACTGACGCTGATCGGTTCATGGCTGATGGTGGGCGTGATGTTCTGCTCGCACTATGCGCACCTGTACTACACCAACCAGGACGAGACCGAGCCGCTGCTGGGCTTTCCCGATAAAAACCTGCAGCCGAACTACTGGGACTTTTTATATTTTTCGTTCACGGTCTCGGTGGCGGTGCAGACCTCGGACGTCACCGTGCGCAGCCGGCGCATGCGCAAGGTGGTGCTGGGGCAATCGGTGCTGTGTTTCTTCTACAACCTGGCCATCCTGGGCCTGTCGCTCAATATTGCTGCGTCCCTCATCAACGGGTAACTCGATGCTCCGGTTGCGTGAGGTTCTTAACGTGAACCTAAGCAAAAAAGGAGTACTATGAATTCGCAGATAAACAAAAAGACAGGAGCAATCGTATGCAAATCAACGTAAATTCAGACAAGACCGTGGCCGTGCATGCAGGACTCGACGAACATGTACGCACCGTCGTCAGCGATTCCCTCCACCGCTTCGGCGAGCAGATCACCAGCGTCGAAGTGCACCTCAGCGATAACCTGGGCCAGAAGTCCGCCGACGGCGACAACCGCTGCCTGATGGAAGCCCGCATCACCGGCTACAAACCGATTGCCGTCAGCGATCACAGCGCCACCCTGCACCAGGCCATCAGCGGCGCCTCCGCCAAGCTCAAGCGCGCCATCGACAGCGCCCTGGGTCGCCTGCAGGACAAGGACAAGCACCACGCGCCCGTCAAGGAAGCCGTGCCGGTCGAAGACGACGCCGAATAACTGCGCAGCCAGCGCAGACAATCCAGGCAGCAGGTGCGGATCAAGCCCGCGCCAGCTGCTGCAGATACTTCAGGCCCGGCAGTGCGCGACTGCCATACCACGACAACAATTCCCCATCGACCAGCAGCACCGGCTTGCCGAGCTGCTGCTCGAGTGCGTTAACATGCGCCTCCGTGAACCGGTACGGTTCGCTCGACAACAACACCCCATCGATCCCCTGCACCAGCTCGGATGACCAGCTGAACTGCGGATAGCGCACGTCACCGAGGTCGGGCACGCGCCAGCCGATTTCCGCGAGCATGCGGGCGATATACGTGTCCGGCGAGATGGTCATCCACGGATCCTGCCAGATCACATACAACATGGTTTGTGGCGGCCCCTTGGGCGCTGCCTGCAATGCGGCGTATTCGGCCTCGAACTGCGCGCACCAGCGCTCCGCTGCCTCAGCACGGCAGAACACGCCGCCCAGCAGCCGCGCCAGCGCCAGGTTGTCGCGCGGCGCCACCGGGTGCGTGACAACGATATGGGGGATGAACTCGGCCAGCAGGTCGGCGGTCTCTTCCTCGTTTTCATCGATATTGACCACCAGATGCGTGGGCGCCAGCTGGCGGATCTTGTCGATGTTGACGTCCTTGGTGCCGCCCACCTTGGCAATCTCGCGCACCACGTCGGCCGGGTGGATGCAGAAACCGGTGCGGCCCACCAGCTGCGGCGCCAGGCCCAGGTCGCACAGCAGTTCGGTAATCGACGGCACCAGCGACACGATGCGCGCATTCGGATCGGCCCGGTGTTCCATGCCGATGGCATCGATAAAAGCCATGAAAACCCCTTAATATTGCGATGCGGTATTGAAGCACCGCCCGCTACATCATGCAACAACTACCTGTGTAAAATTTACACCAGTTTCCGGGCGGACCGTGGCCCGCCAGCGGCCTTTGGGCTATGATAGAAAATGCTTATCAGCACTCATTGCTGCGCTATTGAAAGAACCATTTTGAAACTGATCAGTACCTTCGGCAGCTCCAGTGTCCAGCTCAGCGATTTGCAGTTGCTGCGCAACTCGGATGACGACGCCGCCGTCGCCCGCCTGCTGGCCACCTGCCCCATCGTGCAGCTGGCTGCCGGCGAAGCGGTCGCGGACTCCAGCCAGGCACGGCTGTACATCGTGCTGCGCGGCGCTTTGGCGGTCGAGACCGATACCCGCACGGGCATGGCCGACGGCACGGTCAGCAAGGTGCTGCCCGGCGAAAGCGTGGGCGAGCAGTCGGTGCTGGACGAGGAAGCCAACCTGGCCAGCATCACCGCGCTGGAAGAGTCCGATGTCCTGGTGATCGAGGCGGACGTGGTGTGGCAGCTGATCGACGAATCGAACGTGCTGGCGCGTAACCTGCTGCGTTTGCTGTCGTTCCGCATCCGCGCTGCCAACGCCCAGCTGCGCCGGCGCCAGAAGCTGGGCGAGTTCTACCGCCAGCTGTCGATGATCGACGGCCTGACGGGCCTGTACAACCGCGCCTGGCTCAACGACCTGCTGCCCACGCTGGCCACCACGGCGCACAGCTCGGGCGCCCCGCTGGCGCTGATCATGATCGACCTCGACCATTTTAAACGCTTCAACGACACCCACGGCCACCTGGCCGGCGACCAGGCGCTGCGCTCGGCCGCGCAGGTACTGAGCGGCGCCCTGCGTCCCACCGACTTTGCCGTGCGCTACGGTGGCGAGGAAATGATGGTGCTGCTGCCCGACACCAGCGGCAAGGTGGCCGTTGCCGTGGCCGAGCGCCTGTGCGAACGCATGCAGCAGGCCGTGGTGTTTGCCGACATGCGCCAGGCCATGCCCCATATCACGGCCTCGTTCGGCGTGGCCACGCTGCAGCCGCAGCAAAGCGAACAGGACCTGATCGCCGCTGCCGATGCGGCGCTGTACCGCGCCAAGGAACTGGGCCGCAATCGGGTGGCCCAGGAAGAGCTGGCGGGATAGCTGGCGGGATAGCGCTTAAACGGCCTTGGGATCGATGGTGTAGCGGTTATCGCTGCCGTCATCGACCACCTTGGGGGTGATGCTGGCGTTGATGGTGGCAGCTGCGCTGGTGCCAATGCTGGTGCCGGACTGACCGTTGTCCGCCGCCGGCTGCGCCTTGCGGGCGGCCGCAAAATCGCTGAAACCCTGCTGTATCAAATCGTAGGTCTTGTCGATATTGGACGATAATTCTCCCGTCAGCACCTTGAAACCGTCGAGTATCTCGCGCGCTTCCTTGAACCCTTGCTCCACGCCTTTTTTAATCGTGTCCATGAAATTGTTGAGCGTGGTTTCATCGTCTTCGCCCGGGTGCTGCAGCTTGTAGGAATCGTAAAAAGCCGTGGACAGCGATACAATGCGGCTCGCGGTGCCTTCCGGCGTATTGTCCTGCGACGTCGCATTCTGGATTGCATCCTTGCCGAAATCAGCTTCCAGCGCCTCGTTGATGCCGGTCAGTGCGGTTTTCAGCACCATCGACATCGGGTTGTCGGACGATTTGAGCGACACCGTGAGCGACGCTTCCACGATCGATGCATTAAGCTGCGCCTTGGCCTTCGCGGCCGGCGACACGTCCGCCGTGCCATCCCTGGCCGCGACCTTGGTCTGGCCGGTATCGGCCTTGCCGACGGCGCTGCTGCCGGCGTTGCTGCTGGCGGAGGTGAGAGAGACTGGAGTAGCCATGAGAGTGCTCCTTTCGGTCTGAATTCATGCCTGAAATTTAATTATCGGCAGTTTTACCAATAACTGTAGCCCTCCTGACTTCGCCCCTATGACCACACAGACTTTCCTCTGGCACGACTACGAAACTTTTGGCGCCGCGGCGCGCCGCGACCGCCCGGCGCAGTTTGCCGCAATCCGCACCGACGCCCAGCTCAATGAGATTGGCGACCCGATCATGCTGTATTGCCAGCCCGCCAACGATTTCTTGCCAGACCCACAATCGTGCCTGATCACCGGCATCACGCCGCAGCAGTGCCTGGAATGGGGCGTGCCCGAGCACCAGTTCGCCCACACCATCGAGCAGGCATTTGCCGAACCGGGCACCATCGGCGTCGGCTACAACACCATCCGCTTCGACGACGAGATCACCCGCTTCATGTTCTGGCGCAACCTGATCGACCCGTATGCGCGCGAATGGCAAAACGGTTGCGGCCGCTGGGATTTGCTGGACGTGGTGCGCATGACCTATGCGCTGCGCCCGGAAGGCATCGAGTGGCCGGTCAGGGAAGACGGCAAACCCAGCTTCAAACTGGAACACCTGGCCAAGGCCAATGGCCTGCTGCACGAGTCGGCGCACGATGCGCTGTCCGACGTGCGCGCCACCATCGCGCTGGCGCGCCTGATCCGCCAGCAGCAGCCGAAGCTGTTCGATTTCTGCTTCGCGCTGCACAAGAAGGACCGCGTGGCCGACGAGATCGGCATGCACCTGGCGCCGCAGCTGCGCACGCCGTTCCTGCACGTGTCCGGCATGTTTCCGGCCGAGCGCGGCTGCCTGGCACTGGTATGGCCGCTGGCCACGCACCCGACCAACAAGAACGAAGTGATTGTCTGGGATTGCACTTACGATCCGAGCGAGCTGTTCACGCTGGACGCGGACACCATCCGCACCCGCATCTTCAGCCGCGCCGATGCACTGCCCGAAGGCGTAACGCGCCTGCCGGTCAAAAGCATTCACCTGAACAAATCGCCGATGCTGGTGTCGAACCTGAAGACCTTGTCGCCGGCCATGGCCGCGCGCTGGGGCATCGACCTCGAAGTCGGCAAGCACTACGCGGCCATTGCCGCGGCCGGCCGCAACATGGATGCGGAATGGGCGCAGGTGTTCCAGCGCCCGGCCGGCGCCCCGCTCGACGTGGACGAGGATTTATATAACGGTTTTGTCAGCAAGGACGACCGCCGCCAGCTGGAAACGCTGCGCAAGGAAAGCCCGGCGCGCCTGGCCGTGGCGTCGCCCTCGTTTGGCGACGCGCGCCTGCTGGAATTGCTGTTCCGCTACCGCGCTCGCAACTTCCCTGAGACCTTGTCGGAAACGGAAGTGGAGCAATGGGACCAGCACCGCGCCGCGCGCTTTTATGACGGCGCCGGCGGCGCCCGCACCATCGACCAGTATTTCGGCGAGATCGATCATCTGCAGCAGGACGCCGACGAGCGGGCCGAGCAGATTCTGGGAGACTTGTACGACTACGCGGAGCTGGTGGCGCCGGTGATCTGAAAGGCGGCAAGCACCCGAGTCACCTGCCGCCGCTCCGTCATTCCCGCGCAGGCGGGAATCCAATGTGCACGCAGCATCGACGGCGCAAGAAATTTGATCCCCGCCTGCGCGGGGATGACGGATTCGCGGTTAGCGGCTGGCGGTCGGCGATACCGGTTACCGTTACCGTTACCGGTCAACGATACTGATTGATCGCGTCGCGCGTCTCCTGCGCCACGCGGCGCGCCGCACTGGCGAAGTCCTCGCCCGCCTGCGGCGCCGCGTACAGGATCGCGCGCGACGAGTTGATCATCATGCCGGCGCCAGTGGCCGTCTTGCCCGACTGCACTGTGGCAGCGATATCGCCGCCCTGGGCGCCGATGCCGGGCACCAGCAGCGGCATGTCGCCCACGATGGCGCGCACCTGCGCCAGTTCTTCCGGATACGTGGCGCCCACCACCAGCGCGCACTGGCCGTTGGCGTTCCACTTGTCGGCCACCAGGCGTGCCACGTGCTGGTACAAAGGCTGGCCACCGACGTCGAGAAACTGCAAATCCGAGCCGCCCGCATTGGACGTGCGGCACAGGATGATCACGCCGCGGTCGGCCCACTCCATGTACGGCTCCACCGAATCGGACCCCATGTACGGATTGACGGTCACCGCGTCGGCGCCGTAGCGGTCGTACGCTTCGCGCGCGTACTGGCGCGCGGTTGCGCCGATATCGCCGCGCTTGGCGTCAAGAATAAGCGGGATGTGCGGGTAGTGCTCGCGGGCGTAGGCGCAGATCTGTTGCAGCTGGTCTTCGGCGGACAGTGCGGCAAAATACGCGATCTGCGGCTTGAACGCGCACGCCAGGTCGGCGGTGGCGTCGATGATCTCACGGCAAAAGTGGAAGATGCCTTGCGCATCGTTCTGGAACTGCGCCGGCAGCCTGGCCAGGTCCGGGTCCAGGCCCACGCACAGCAGCGAGTCGTTGGTCGCCCAGGCGGCAGACAATTTGTTGATGAAATTCACGGCGCATCCTTTTAGTCTGTTGCAAACCCTCTATTGTAACGCGGCCATCCGGGGCTGTTAAAATTTGCCCCGTCCTTAGTCACCTGAAAGCACTCCATGAAATTAAGCGGAAAAGTCGCCATCGTTACCGGCGCCACCCAGGGCATCGGCCTGGCCTGCGCCCAGCGCCTGATTGCCGAAGGCGCCAGCGTCATGCTGGTCGATATCAAGCCGGAAGGCGCGCAGGCCGCTGCCGCGCTGGGCCCGGCAGCACGGTTCTTTGCTGCCGACGTCAGCCAGAAGGCAGACGTGGACGCCATGGTGGCCGACACCCTGGCCGCCTTCGGCCGTATCGATATCCTGGTCAATAACGCGGGCGTGACGCACGCCGCCGATTTCCTCGACGTCACCGAGGACGACTTCGACCGCGTGCTGCGCATCAACCTGAAATCGATGTTCCTGTGCGGCCAGGCCGTTGCGCGCGAGATGGTCAAGCAGCAGAGCGGCGCCATCATCAATATGTCCAGCGTGAATGCCGAGCTGGCGATCCCGAACCAGGTGCCATACGTGGTGTCCAAGGGCGCGATCAATCAGCTGACCAAGGTGATGTCGCTGAATCTGATTCCTTACGGTATCCGCGTCAACGCCATCGGCCCCGGCACCATCCTGACCGAACTGGCAAAAAAGGCCGTGATGTCCAGTCCCGAATCGCGCCACACCATTTTGTCGCGCACGCCAATGGGCCGTTGCGGCGAACCGGAGGAAGTGGCGTCTATTGCCGTGTTCCTGGCCAGCGACGATGCCAGCTACATGACGGGGCAAACGCTGTATGTCGATGGCGGCCGCATGGCCCTGAATTACACGGTGCCGGTGAAATAAAAGCGAGAGAAAATACTGTTATGCGCGAGCCCGATGTCTGGTATCTGAAACATCAATTAGACACATATCTAACGGAGTCCCATAATTACACCTGTCTCCACTATTCTCCTCCAAGAAAATAGTTTTAAGCCCGCTTTCACCAGCGGGCTTTTTTTTTGCCGGCAAGTGTGGGGTTTGCCTGATAGTTGCCATTTGTCATGGACGCGTCACAATGCCGCCCTATACTGGACACATCTTAAGTACATGCAACCGATAGGCATGACTGAAGAAAGGTACACCGGCCCGCTGGTGTACCACTCCCCAATTCCTGCTGTGCGTGGTAAGGTTTGCTTCATGATCAAGCAAATCGTCTTCTCCTCCTCCCACGCACGGCTGCGCTACTGGACCGCGATAGTCCTCTTCCTGTTGATCCTGGTTCTCGGCTCCCTGCCTGGCGCGCGCCATGAAATCGGCCAGGTGGCCTCCGGTGTGATCCTGCACTCGCTTGCGTATGCCGGTCTGACCTTTCTCCTGTTTACCGGCGGCTCCGGCACGCTGGTGCAACGCGCCGTCAAATCAGTCCTGACGATTGCGGCAATGGGCGCGCTCGACGAATACGTGCAAAGCTTTTTCCCCTATCGCCACGGCGCCGTGTCCGACTGGCTGGTCGACTGCAGCGCCGCAGTTTTCGCCACGCTCGTCATGTGCGTCTTGTGGTCGCGCTACCGCATCCAGTCAGACTGACGTCGTCAAGACGGCCGGCCTGCCCGCCGGTGGCGCTGTCCACATCGCGGCGCATTTGTTGAAGCTGCTCGGCCTGGGCCGTGCGTACCAGGCCGTGCAATGCGTGCGTCATCCAGTGCTTGCAGCGCGGATCGGACTGCTTGCCGCAGGTGGAATCTATTAACTCTTCGATAATGGTATCTGTCACGCGTGTCAACATATCGATGTCCTATAAAAGTGATACCGGACAATTATTGCGTGTGGGTAGCATGTTTCAATTGATGTACATCAAGCGTGCGGGCCGTCGCCAGAACGAAGCCGGGCACCCCTTCTCTTAATCCAGGTAACCCTGGATAACCAAAGGAGGCGGACATGAACCGGACAATATCAGACAGGTGGCTGGCGGCGCTGTGCGTTGTCGCAGTGGCAGGCTGCGCATCGGAGCCGTGGGGCGACAAGGCGGCAGACAACAGCGGCTACCGCGCGCCCGATACCACCCAAAGCAGCCAACCCAGCCAAAGTAGCAGCAGCGCCATGCCGCCCGCCCCGTCCAGCGGCAGCAGCGGCAGCACGGCGCCGTGGTCAAGCGCGAGCGGCAGCGGCACGGCCGCGAGCGGCATGGGCAGTACGGCCATGGCCAGCTATGGGGTGGTGCAGGCGATCGACCAGATGCAGCGCCAGGACCTGGGAATGGCAACGGGGACGGTGGGTGCGGCAGCGGCGGGCGGAACTGCCGACGGCGCGCCCGTGTACCGCGTCAGCGTGCGCATGGATGACGGCAGCAGCCAGATGATCGTGGTGGACGCCATGCCGCCCTACAAGGTGGGCGACCGGGTGCGCTACAGCGACGGGGCGCTGACCCCATATTGACGTCAGTACAGCTGCTCCACCTGGTAGCCGCGCCGCCGCAGCAACTGCGGCAGGCCGTCGTTGCCGATCAGGTGCAACATGCCCACGCCCACGAACGCCACCTGGTCCTGCTGCATGATGCGCTCGATGTTGGCGGCCATTTCGGGATTGCGCTTGCCCAGCAACACGCGCTGCATGAAGCCGGCGGCAACCGAATTGCCGGTGGTGGCGGTATGCCACGCCGCTTCGATGCCGGGCGTGTCGGCCGCGTTCCAGGCGTCGATCAGCGCCAGCGATTTTTTCAGCGCGGTACCGCTGGCCAGGTCGGTCAGGGTTTCCTGTAAATACAATTCCTGCTGCCGTTCGTCCAGCGTATCAAACAGGCCCAGCTGATACTCGGCGCTCTCCAGCTCGCGCACCGTCTTGTCCTGCTGCTGGGCGGCGGCCAGCAGCGCATATTCCACCGCCTGGCCGCGCTTGAATCCCTGGGCATCGAGCTCCACGCCGATCAGCAGGTTGGCGATCAGCCACGGCTTGAACTGCTGTACCGATGGCAGCGACATGCCGGCCTTGGCCAGCGCCTGCACCATCAGTTTCATGGTTGCGGGCGCCAGGTGATTCTGCACGCGGTCGCCGTCCGGATAGCGGCCGTGCAGCGCCATGGCTTTTTGAAACGAGGCGTTCTCGCGGATGTCGAGCTCGATTACCAGCGCCTTGGAGTCGAGCAGCGCGCGCGAAGCTTCGGGGTCCAGCGGATAAAAGCCTTCCTTGCCCACGTGGATGGTACCGAACAAATAGCTGGTCTTGCCGTCATGCGTGACCTTGTACAGCTGACCCCGACGCGGCGGATGGGCTTCGCTGACGCCCGCGGCCTGGGCGGGCTGTGCCTGCGCCAGCAATCCGACGATCAAGGCCAACAGGACAACAAGTTTGGTAGGCATGCGACGTCCCAACGATGGCCGGAGATGGCATCGAAATAACATTGTTTAATGGAGTTTTGAAAGCAGTGAGCGACTGGTCCTGCTGTTTCCCATAGTAAATCAGACAGTCACGCGAGAAAAACTATTTGTGAATTTTAGCGGCCTCTGCGACTAAATTCATACACTTTGATGGCAGGCGAATAACAAAAAAAGCCATTTAAAACCAATAAGTTGGCGTATTTACACGAGGTCCGGCCCGCCTATATCCACACCGAGTGCAAGGCCATGGTTGAAACTTGTGACGCCGGCCCGATATGCTTTGCATGATCCCATTCTCCATCCTCGACCTTTCGCCGATCGCCGAAGGCAGCAACGCTTCCGCATCGTTCAGCAACACCCTCGACCTCGCCCAGCACGGCGAGCGCTGGGGCTACCAGCGTTACTGGCTGGCCGAGCACCATGGCATGCCGGGCATCGCCAGCGCCGCAACGGCGGTCGTGATGTCCCACGTGGCCGCCGGCACGTCGACCATCCGCGTGGGCGCCGGTGGCATCATGCTGCCCAATCACTCGCCGCTGGTGATTGCCGAGCAGTTCGGTACTTTGGAAGCGCTGTATCCGGGGCGGATCGACCTGGGCCTGGGTCGCGCGCCCGGTTCCGACCAGACCACGGCCCGCGCCCTGCGCCGCACGCTGGAGTCCGATTCCGACGCCTTCCCGCAGGACGTGCTGGAGCTGCAGGACTATATGAGCGACGCCCCCCGTCAGCGCGTGCTTGCCGTGCCCGGCAAAGGCGCCAAGGTGCCGCTGTGGATACTCGGTTCGAGCACGTTTGGCGCCCAGCTCGCCGCTCACCTGGGCCTGCCGTTTGCGTTTGCCTCGCACTTTGCGCCGTCGATGATGCAGCAGGCTGTTGCGCTGTATCGCAGCAACTTCCAGCCCTCGGCACAACTGGACAAGCCGCACGTGATGCTCGGCTATAACGTCTTTGCGGCCGATACCGACGAGGACGCACATTTCCGCGCGACGTCGATGCAGCAGGCGTTTGTCAACCTGCGCACCGGCAATCCGGGCCGCTTGCAGCCGCCCAAGCACGGCTACCTGGAATCGCTGGGCATGGCCGAGCGGGCCATGCTCGATTCCGTGCTGTCGTGCACGGCCATCGGCGCGCCGGACACCGTGCGCAAGCAGATGCAGGAATTCATCGCCCGCACCGGCGCCGACGAACTGATGATCACGTCGCAGATTTTCGATCACCAGCATCGCCTGCGTTCGTACGAGATCACGGCCGAGGTACGGCAGTCGATCGAGCGGACCGAAGCAGGCCTGGTCTAACGCTCGACTATGAATGGCGCGCCCGGACTGGCGTAACGTGCGCGGTCCGAGCGCCATTCCCCTGCTCGCTGTAGAATTGCCGCCTTTTCCCAAAAGGAGCATTCCTCGTGAGCCAGTCCCACGCCCAGCAAGAACTCTCTCCCGGCATGGTCTGGCTGTTCGCCATTGCGACCGGCTTGATCGTCGCCAACCTGTACTACGCCCAGACCCTGATCGGCCCCATCAGCCGCGCCACCGGCCTCGATCCCGGCGCTGCCGGCCTGATCGTCACGCTCACCCAGCTCGGTTACTGCCTGGGTCTGCTGTTCATCGTGCCGCTGGGCGACCTGGTGGAAAACCGCCGTCTGATCTTCACTGCGCTGATCCTGTGCGCGCTGGCCCTGGTGGCTGCCGCCCTGGCCAATAATCCCGTGGTGTTCCTGGCCGCCGCGCTGTGCATCGGCCTCGGCTCCGTGGCGGCGCAGATCATCGTGCCATTTGCCGCCCACCTGGCGCGCCCCGAAGCGCGCGGCAAGATCGTGGGCAAGGTCGTCAGCGGCCTGCTGATGGGCATCATGCTGGCCCGGCCCGTCGCCAGCCTGGTCGCGGACGCCTTCAACTGGCACGCCATCTTCATCCTGTCCGCCGTGGTGACCATCGCGCTGGCGTTCCTGCTGCGGGCCAAATTACCGCAGCGCCAGCCCGAGGGCGGCATGCATTATTTCCAGCTGCTGGGTTCGATGTGGCACTTGCTCAAGACCACACCCATCCTGCGCCGCCGCGCGGCCTACCAGGCGTGCATGTTCGGCGCCTTCAGCCTGTTCTGGACCTGCGTGTCGCTGGAACTGACCGGCCCCAATTTCGGCATCAGCCAGACCGGTGTGGCGATCTTCGCGCTGGCCGGCGTGGCCGGTGCGATTGCCTCGCCGATTGCGGGCCACCGCGCCGACCAGGGCAAGAGCCGCTCCAACACCCTGGCCGCGCTGCTGTTCGGCGCGGTGGCGTTTGCGCTGCCGCTGATTGTCGATGCGGGCCGCGTGGCCAACCTGGCCATCCTGGTGGGTTGCTCGATCGTGCTGGACGCCGGCGTGTCCGCCAGCCTGGTGACGGGCCAGCGCGCCATTTTCGCGCTGCCGGCCGACCTGCGCAGCCGCCTGAACGGCCTGTACATGGCGCTGTTCTTCATGGGCGGCGCCATCGGTTCGTCGCTGGGCGGCTGGATGTTTGCCCACCACGGCTGGCACGGCGTGCTGCTGACGGGCCTGGCGTTCCCGCTGATCGGCCTGTGCGTGTTTGCCACCGAGCCGCGCGATCATCCGCGCAGGTAATTACGGCCGCAGGTCGAGATAGACCGGCGCATCGCGGTCGGCGGCCAGCCAGCCGTCGACCAGCTTCAGCTCGGTCACCTGGATGACGCTGCGCTTGTTGTCCGGCACGCCCGGATGGACGAAGTAATACAGGTAGGCGCGCTCGCCGCTGATCACCACTTCCGGGTGGTGGCCGCCGTTCTGGTCATCGTCGCCCCGGCCCGGCTGGTCCAATAAACTGTCCGGCTGGCGGCTCCAGGTCTGCGCATCGTCCGAGCGGTACGCGCCCAGGCCCGCGTTGCCGAGCAAGTCCGTCAGCAGCCAGTATTTCCCTTTCCAGTAAAACGGCAGCGGCGCCTCGCCGCGGTCGCGCGGCAGGTGGGCCGAGCCCTTGTCGGTCCAGTGATACAAGTCGGGGCTGTCGGCGTAGTAGATCGATTTGCCGGTGGGCTCGTTGTTGTACCACAGGCGCCAGCTGCCATCTTTCAGGCGCAGCACGCCGGCATCGATCACGCGGTCGCTCGACAGCTTGAGCGTGCTTTCATACTTCCAGGTTTTCAGGTCGCCGCTGGTGAGGTGGACAATCGCGCGCGGATGTTGCCAGTCCTCGAACACGCCCGGCACGACCGTCAGATACATGTGGTAAGTCTGGCCGTGCCTGACGACGGCCGGCGCCCAGTAGGTGGGCGTGCCACCGGTGTTGGGTATGTCCCTGGGGAATTCGACGGTGCCGCGATAGGTCCAGCGGCTGCCGTCGGGCGACTCGGCAATGCCGATCGCCGTGCCGTGCACCCAGCTCACGCTTGTCAACCCTGCCACGTTGGCGCGGCGATTGGTATAAAACATCAGCCACGTGTGTGCGGCCGTGTCGTAGATGATGGACGGATCGGCGGCGCCGTCGAACACGGGATCGCGGTACAGGGGCTTGGGTGCCGGCGACGTCACAGGCGCGGTGACCGTTCGCGCGCCAGCGCAGGCGACGGCGGCCAGCAGCAGGCCGGCAATGAGGATGCGCATACAGTCTCCGTGGATTTGTTATGCAGCCATGGTAGAGCGCTTGCCGGCCGATTGCCATCGATTTCGAGCGATTCCCGCCGGCGCCGGCGGGAACCCCATGTTGTTACTTCACGTTGCGCGGCTTGGCAAACGCGTCGCCCGCTTTCCACTCCGGCATCTTCGGGTTGTTTGCAATCGCGCGGCCCAGGTTGAGCGTGTACTGCGCCGTCTGCACCATGCCCGACAGATCCCAGGCCGGATCGTATTCGTCGCTGGCCTGGTGGTAGCGCTTGCCGTAGGCCTGGGCCTGCTCTTTCGATGCGGCCGGGTCCTTGATGTAGTCCTCGCCCGACTCGATGGAGAACGCCGGCACGCCCGTCTTGGCAAAACTAAAATGGTCGCTGCGGAAGTAGCCGCCCGCCAGGTCCGGCTCCGCCTTGGCGATGTGCATGCCCATGGCCTTGGCGGCCGCCTCGGCCATCTTGCCCAGCTCGGTGCGTTCGCTGCCCTGGGTGCCGATGTCGCGCGTGGCGCCCACGAAATTCAGGCTGTCCAGGTTGAGGTTGGCGGCGGTTTTCGCCAGCGGCCACAACGGGGCCGACGCGTACGCCGCGCTGCCCAGCAGGCCCTGTTCTTCGGCCGCCACCCACAGGAACATCTGGCTGCGCTTGGTCGGCGCCCGCTTGGCTTCCTGCGCCATGGCCAGCAGCGCTGCCGTGCCCGAGGCATTGTCCACCGCGCCATTGAAAATGGTGTCGCCTTCCTTGCCCTGCTGGCCCAGGTGGTCGTAGTGGGCGCTGTAGATCACCACTTCGTCCTTGAGCCTGGGATCGGTGCCCGGCACCACGGCCGCCACGTTGAACTGCTCGACCTTGCGCACGGCCGCTTTCATGTCGCCGCGCACCTTGGCCGACAGCGCCACCGGCTTGAAGTCGCTGCGTTCGGCCGCTGCGCGCAGCGTGTCGAGGTCCTGGCCGGCAGCCTTGAACAGGGCGCGCGCGGTGTCGTCCGTCATCCAGCCCTGCAATGGGGTGCCCAGCGTGCCGGCGGCCAGCTGGAAGCGTTCCACGCCCGACCAGCTGTTCTGGATCACGCTCCAGCCGTAGGAGGCGGTGGGCGTGGTGTGGATCAGGATCACGCCGGCAGCGCCCTGGCGCTGCGCTTCCTCGAACTTGTAGGTCCAGCGGCCGTAATACGTGAGGCCCTTGCCGTTGAAACGGTTGGGCTGGTCGGCGGTGGGTTGCGGATCGTTGACCATCGCTACCAGCACCTTGCCCTTCAGGTCCATGCCCTTGAAGTCGTCCCATTTTTCATCGTCAGCCTTGATGCCGTAGCCGACAAACACCAGGCCCGCGTCGAACTGGTGCGCAGCGGCGGCGTCGCCGGGCGCGAACACCCAGTCCTGGCCGAAGCTGGCCGGCAGCGCCTGGCCGCCCGCTTCCAGTTTCAGCGTGCTCTCACGCGGCAGCGTCTTGATGCCGGCGATCTGCACCGGCTGGCGGAAGCTGTTGCCATTGCCGGGCGTGAGGCCCAGCGCCTGCGCCTGGGTTTCCAGGTACAGCGCGGTCAGCTCGGCGCCGCGCTGGCCGGTGCCGCGGCCTTCCAGCAGATCGTTGGACAGGAAAGCGAGGTGGGCGCGCAACGGCGCTTCCTGCACCGTGGGCGCGGTGGTGCCGCTGGCCGCGTGCGCAGGGAATGCCAGCGCCAGGCTCATGGCCAGGGCGGAGGCAACGAAGGAAGGGGTCATTTTTTGCATGGTGTCCTGATGAGGTGGTAAGCGGCCCGGTCCAAATTTGCCGCGCGCACATTGTATGACAATTACGCGGGGCCCAGACCGGCGGCGACAGGCACGCTAGAATACCGGCATGACCGACCGTAACCCCAACCGCAAACCCTACGTCGGCCGGTTCGCGCCCTCGCCCACCGGCCCGCTGCATATCGGCTCGCTGGTGGCCGCCATGGCCAGCTACCTCGACGCCAAGGTCCACCGTGGCCAGTGGCTGGTGCGCATCGAAGACGTCGACGGCGACCGCAACGTGGCCGGCGCCGACGACCACATCCTGGCCTCGCTGCAACGCTGCGGCATGCAGTGGGACGGCGACGTCACCTGGCAAAGCCGGCGCACCGGCTGGTACGAAGCGGCGCTGCGTCAGCTCGGCGACCTGGTGTATCCGTGCGGCTGCTCGCGCCGCGAAATCGCCGACTCGCAACTGGGCCTGACCGGGCGCCAGGCGCAAGCGCTGATCTATCCCGGTACCTGCCGCCACGGCCTGGCGCCGGGCAAGACCGCGCGGGCATTGCGGCTCAAGGTGCCGCAATCGCCCCACTGCGTGATCGGGTTCGACGACCGCTGGGCCGGCCACGTCAGCCAGGACCTCACCGACGAGGTGGGCGATTTTGTGGTGAAACGCGCGGACGGCTTCTGGGCGTACCAGCTGGCCGTGGTGGTGGACGACGGCGCCCAGGGCATCACCGACATCGTGCGCGGCGCCGACCTGCTCGACTCCACGCCGCGCCAGCGCTACCTGCAGCAGGTGCTGGGCTTGCCGCAGCCGACGTATCTGCACGTGCCGGTAGTGGTCAATGCGCTGGGCGAAAAACTGTCCAAGCAGACCGGCGCGCAAGCGTTCGATACGGGCGCAGCGCCGCCAGCGCTGTTGCAGCAGGCGCTGCTGCCGGCCGCGCGTTTTCTGGGCATGACCTTGCAGGCGGAAACGATCGCCGATTTCTGGCAGCGCGCCATTCCCGCGTGGGACAGTGTATTGAATAAAGTGTCCTGAAAGATCCGTGCGCCCGTCAAGCGCGCATTTCATCTACACTGGCCCACATGGAAATCGAACTCAAACTGCTGCTTTCTCACAAGCACAATGCGAAGCTGATGGCGCTGCCGCTGATTGCCGATCATGCTGCCGCCCCGCCGCGCCTGCAACACCTGACCGCGCGCTACTTCGACACGCCGGATCTGCACCTGCTGCGCCACGGCGCCGGCCTGCGCGTGCGCAAGGAGGACGGCGTCTGGGTCCAGACCATGAAGGCGGGCGGCTCCGTCCAGAGCGGCCTGCACAGCCGTAACGAATGGGAGGCGCCGGTGGCGCGTCCGTGGCCGCAGCTGGGCAAGCTGCGCAAGCTGATCGGCAAGGACCGGCCATGGCGCGACATGCTGGACCTGCCCGCTCTGAAGGACCGGCTCGAAGCGCTGTTCGTGGTGGACGTGGAGCGCCATATCTGGAATCTCGACATCGACGGCAACCAGATCGAACTGGTGCTCGATCATGGCCACATCGAACGCCATGGCCGCAAGGTGCCCGTCAACGAAATCGAGCTCGAACTCAAGGACGGCGATCCGGTCGCGCTGTTTTCGTTTGCGCTGGAGCTGCACGAGCAGATTCCTCTGCGCGTCAGCAACGTCAACAAGGCCCAGCGCGGCTACCTGCTGTGCCGCCAGACGGGCACCGAGCCGTACCGCGCCAAGGCCCTCACGCTGGCGCCCGACCTCACCGTGGCGCAGGCGCTGCAAGCCATCCTCGACAACTGCCTGCAGCACATCCAGCACAACGAACAGGCCGTGATCGACGGCGACGATCCCGAAACCCTGCACCAGATGCGCGTGGGCCTGCGCCGCCTGCGCTCGGCGTTAAAACTGTTCGACGACGTGGCGCCGTGCCCGCCCCTGCTGGCGGCCGATATCGAATGGCTGGGCCAGCAACTGGGCGCCGCGCGCGACGCCGACGTGCTGCTCACGTCCACGCTGGCGCGCGTGCAGGCCAATCCGGGCGGCAAAAACGGCATGCTGGCGCTGCAACAGCTGGCGCTGACCACCGCGCAGCAGCACCGCCAGACCGCTGCGCAAGCGCTGCTGTCGCCGCGCTACACGCAGTTGCTGCTGTCGCTGGGCGTGTGGATGCAACACCTGTCCACCGACGTACCCGACCAGCCGCTGGGCGACTTCGCGCAGGCCACGCTGCGGCGGCTGCACAAGCGCCTGCTCAAGCGCGCGCGCAGCATGGACGAAGCTGATCCGGCCGGCATCCACCGCACCCGCATTGCCGCCAAGCGCGGGCGCTATGCGCTGGAATTTTTCCACGCGCTGTACCGCGCCAAGGACGCCCGCATCTACCTCAAGGCCGTGGCCGCCGTGCAGTCCCAGCTGGGCCAGCACAACGACCTGGTGGTGGCCGAACAGCTGCTGGTCGAAATGGCCGAACAGCATCCCGACGCCGTCGACGCCATCAGCTTCGCCCGCGGCTACCTGCAGGCGCTGCAAGGGCAGGAGCCGGTGCAGCTGGACCGGATACGCGACACGCTCGAGGGACTGCGGCTGCCGCGCTAAGCGATGGCCCCTGGCGCGCACCCGTTATATTGCAGCGCCGCACCAATGCCTCCGGCATCCCGCATCCCCGTGCCGTCATCCCCGCGTGCGCGCGGATGACGGAATGTCGGATAACGGCGTGCCCCCTGCCAACGCGCTGCCTCGTCAGGCGTCCATCAACGCCCCACCACCTTGGCCGTCACCGCCCAGCTCAGCGCGCCCTTGCACTGCGCCTGCTGCACGGCCGCCAGCGACTCGTCCGCGTCCGTGCTGGCCTGCGCATATTCCTTGTTGCCTTCCAATTTGAAATGCAGCTCGGGCATGGCCGAGGTCGCCGTCTTGGACAGCACCGGCGCGAAGCCGTGCGCAGCCAGTTGCTGGCGGCATGGCTCGATGGCCTTCAGGTCGGTCGATTCGAGCTTGATGTTCAGCACCCAGCGCTCCACCACGCCATGCTCGGCCAGATCGGGATCGGGCAACATCAGCTGCGACGGCAAAGTGGCGGCGCTGGCATTGACGACAGCGGCGGCGGCCAGCACGGCAGCCAGGATCAATCGACGGTACATCGGGCATTCCTTGAAAGGGGGGTCAAGCCGTCATGGTAGCAGCGTTGTATCAGTCCCGCAGGATCGGATACAGCGACGCCACCAGCAGCAGCGCCATGGTCACGTTAAATATCCGCACCGAGCGGGGATCCTGCAAGAACCGCCGCATGGTCACGCCGAACAGCGCCCACATGCCCACGCACACGATGCCGATCACGGCAAACACCAGCGCCAGCAGCGCCACGTCGCCGATGCACGCGCCCTGCGGCAGGTACGTGGTCATGGCGCTCAGGATCATCACCCACGCCTTGGGATTGACCCACTGGAAGGCCGCTGCCGCAAAAAATCCCATGGGCTGCGAAAGCCGCGCCTGCTCGGCGCTCATCGGCGCCGCGTGCGCCAGCTTCCACGCCAGCCACAGCAGGTAGATGGCGCCCACGTACTTGAGGATCAGCTGCAGCATCGGCGCCTGCGCAAACACGGCCTGCAGGCCGAAGCCGGTGGCAAACATCATGAACGAGAAGCCGGCCGTGATGCCGAACAAGTGCGGCAGCGAGCGCACGAAACCGTAATTCAGGCCGGACGCCAGCATCATGGTGTTGTTGGGACCGGGCGTGATGCACGCGACAGCGGCAAAGGAACACAGGGGGAGCAGCAGATCGGGCGACATGGCGATTCCAGGTGAAGAACGGTCAGGCATTGTAAGGCCCGGTGTATTGGCGTGTACCGGTACACCTGGTCAATCACCGGGCCATCCTGTATCGGTCAACCCACCATCACGGCGATTCGAGCTTGCGCTTGCGCGGGCGGCCCAATACTTTATAAACGCTTTCCAGTTCGCGCGCCACCAGGTCCTGTCCTTTTTCGATCACGAAGTCCTGGAACGACGCGGCCACCTTCGGAATCGGCTGGTCGGTCAGGTGCATGATCTGCCAGTCGCCTTCCACCGCGTGTTCGGCCATGGGCAGGATGGCCAGCAGGCCCGATTCGAATTCCAGCCCGCACGCGTGCACCGACAAAAAGCCCAGTCCCAGCCCGGCCGACACCATGCGCTTGATCGCCTCGTTGCTCGACACCTCGGAGCCGAAATCGAGCGTGTGGCCGGCGTCGCGCAGCAGCCGCTCGACGGCGGTGCGGGTGCCCGAACCGCGCTCGCGCACCATCAGGTTGGCCGCCAGGATGTCGGTGAGCGTGACTTTTTTCTTCTTCATCAGCGGGTGCGACGGGCTGGCCACGAACGCCATCGGGTGGCGCGCGAAGCGGGCCGCGTTGGTGCGCAGCTCGCGCGGCGGCGTGCCCATGATGGCCAGGTCGATCTCGTGCCGCGCCAGCATGTTGATGACTTCTGCGCGGTTGCCCACTTGCAGTTTCAGGTGCACATCGGGGCGCTTCATCGTAAACGGCACCAGCAACGGCGGCAGCAGATGCTCGGCGGTGGTGACCGCGCCGATGCGCAGCGTGCCGCTGGTGACGCCCTGCAGCGCGGCCAGTTCTTCCTCGGCCTGCCCCCACAGGCGCAGGATGCGCTCGGAGAATTCCACCATCACTTCGCCGGCCGCCGTGAGCTGGATGTTGCGGCCCACCTTGCGCGTGAGCGCGATCCCCGTGATCTCTTCCAGCGTGCGCAGTTGCAGCGAGATGGCCGGCTGCGTGACGTGCATGGCGTCGGCCGCGCGCGACACGCTCTCGTGCCGCGCCACCAGGATCAGCGACTGCAATTGGCGGAAACTTGGATTTTGCATAAGGCAATCCTTATCAATAACTAAAAATCTTTAATTTTTCTTTTGTTCATTCTACCGTTATATTGATCGCCATTGACACTGTTTAGCGAGATTAGCCATGAGCATAGACGTGATCTTTCTGGGTCTCGACGGCGTACTGTTCGACACGGAAGCGCTGCACCTTGCAGCCTGCAACGCGGCGTTTGCCAACGCCGGCCTGTCGGTCGCATGGACGCCGCGCGCACTGCGCAGCGCCGTCGCCGCCCACGGAAACGCCCGCGCCATCCACGCCGCCCTGCCGCCGCAGGTGCTGGCACGCGACAAGAAACGCGTCGCTGAAATGGCGGACGACAAGCACCGTGAATTTCACCATGCGATCGTCACCGCGCCACCGAAGCCGCTGCCTGCGGCGCTGGCGCTGATCGACGACGCCATCGCCGACGGCTGCAAGATCTGCATCGTGACCGACCTGCCGGCAGCTGCCGCTTCCGCGCTGCTGTCCAACGCCTTCGGCACGGACGTCAACAGCCTGTTCGCGGTGGTCGCGGGCGGCGCCAGTTTCGACGCGCCCGCCGGCACCGGTCCGTTCGCGCGCGCCCTGCACGCCATGGGTGTGCAGCCATCGGACGCCGTCGCCATCGACGCCGGCGAACCGGCCCTGCGCGCGGCGGAAGAAGCGGGCCTGTGGACGGTCAGCATCGCACCCGCGCAGCACGGCGAACACGTGGTGCGTCCGCGCCAGTTCATCACGTACGCAGCGCTGCGCGAACTGCGTTCGAGCCCATTGCTGGACCATGCGCGTCCGCAGTCCTGGCAGGCGTCCGCGCCGGTCCAGCTGGCCGCTTGAGACGGTGAAACCAGCCCGGCGGCCGGTCCGAAAAACCGGCCTATAATGGTTTGATGAATACCATCACCTCATTGAACCGGGCCAGCCCCGCCAACGCTTCCCCGGCGACTGCCACCAGCGCCCGGGCATCCGCAACGTCCGGCACGGGCAGCGCCGGCGGCGCATCGACAGTCGTCTCGCTGGGCAGCGCGCCGGCGGCCGGCCCCACCTTCGTGTGGGAGAACCGCACGCGCAGCACGGCGGCCACGATGATGGCGCAAAACTTCGGCAACGAACCGGTATCGGGGCGCCTGAAAGGCCTGGGCGGAGAGCTGCTCAGGCAGGTGGCGTACGACGGCCAGGATTTTTCGCAATCGATCCAGCGCGGGCCCGATGGCGTGCAGGCCGATACGTACGACATGCTGGTGTCGCCGTCGCAGGTGTCGCAGCACGGCATGGGCGACAACCAGGTGGCGCTCACCATCACCACCCGCAGCGGCGTGAAGGTGCAGCTGTCGCTGGACGCGGGCGGCAACAGCGTCGCCATCAAGGCCGAGAGCAGCGGCGACCTCAATGAGGCCGAGCGCAAGGCGCTGGGCAAACTGTCCGATGCGTTCCAGAAGGCGATCGACGGCCTGACCCGGGAACCGCCGCGCATCGACCTCGGTGGCCTCACCCAGTTCGACCAGGGCGCCCTGGCGTCGGTGGACCTGAAAGGATCGATCAAGCTCAATCCGAAGGAAACGCAGACGCTGGCATTTCACGCGGACGCCAAGGAGCGCACCGTCAGTTTCAGCGGCCCTGCCGGATCGGCAAAGATCGGCGTGGACCTGCCGCAGCCGGCCGCCTGGGGCGGCAAGGAGCAGCAGGCCAAGGCGCTCGACCGCTACCTTCAGCAGGTGGACCAGGCGGGCCTGCGCGGCCAGGCCGGCGGCGCCATGCTCGGCATGTTCAAGGATGCGTTCACGGACATGAACAGCGACTACGGCATGCCCGCCGTGGCGCCGTCACCGAGCCTGCTGATGACGGAGCGCGACCGCGCCCTCACCACGGGCCTGGCCGACTTCACGGCATCGGTGGCGCTGCCCGACGTGGCGTCCAATCCGGCCAGGCCGATGGAGAAAGACAGCTTTTCGTACGAGCTGTCGCAAACGACGCGGATGTCGGGCCAGTCGGCGTGGGACCTCTCGGTGTCGCAACAGCAGCAATCGCGCCTGAAGGCCAGCTACCACATGCCGGCGAAAGCCGGGGCCACGCTGGCGCTGGACCTGTCGCCCACTTCGCAGAACTACAAGTACGTGACCATCGACGATGCGGCCAGCAGCAGCACCAGCTTCAAATACGACCAGGGCGTGCTGGCCAAGGCCACGCACGACATGCAGGCCAGCCGCTCCACGCGGGTACTGGAAGTCATGTTCGGCAAGGTGAGGGACGACCACACCACGCCTGCCGGCAAGGCCTCCTCGCGCGACCTGCTGCCGGCGTTGAAGGACGACGCCCTGCCCGCCGATGCGTGGGAACGCGCGCAGGCGCTGGCGGCCGTCAACGACAGCATCTTCCTGCAGTCGGATCCCGACGCCATCGCGGGTGACCCCGCGTAAGGCTTGAGCGGGAACAGGCCCGTCGCCCGCGACCGGCGCGGCGGGTTGTAAGCGCCTGCCGGCCGTCATATACTGCACTGCAACATAATTCACTTTTACTCCTCAAGGAAGGTCATGTCCCTCGCATACCGCGCCACCGCCGATTTCGCCAAGCTCAATCACCCGATGCGGGTGCCGCTGTCGGCCGAAATCCATTCCCGCCCGTTCCTGCAGTTGCAGGCGCCGGAAAGCCTGACCCATTTCGCGCTCCATGTGCAGCAGGACCACCCTTCGCAAAAGCAGCACCGCAGCACCCAGCACGACATCCTGCAGCAGCTGTGCGCCCACTATGGCGTGGCCGCGCCGGGCGCGCAGGCGCGCTACTTCTTCCACGACTTCGGGCGCTTCCGCCTCAAGTGGGAATGCCACACGGAGTTTGCCACCTTCACGTTCGTGGAGCGGGCGGACGCCGATCCCGAGTTCCGCCAGTCGTTCCAGAAGGTGCCGCTGCAGCACGTGCCGCAGGAGTGGCTGGCCGGCCTGCACGGAAAAATCATCGTCGCGGCCCACGTGCTGCTGTGCGCGGGCGACGAAGGCAGCGACAAGACCGACGAAATCGGCGCCCTGTTCCAGGGTAAGTCGCTGGTGGGCAGCAACGTGGCCGGCGCCGCCGAAGTGTGGACCGACTTCCTGATCCAGCCCGATGGCTTCAGCCGCTTCGTCGTGCGCGACCTGGGCCTGCGCGAGTTCCAGTCGGGCCGCCTGGTGGGCCGGCTGCTGGAAATCGAAACCTACCGCATGATGGCGCTCCTCGGGCTGCCGCACGCGGAAGCATCGCAGCCGCAGTTGAACGGCATCGAGAACGAACTGGCGGATCTGACGGCCACGCTGGTGCAGGCCGACCTGCCCGCGCAGGATGCGCGCATCGACGCCCGCGAAGAAAGCAATCTGCTGCACGACATCACCAGCCTGGCCGCGCGCCTGGAAAAAATCTCGGTCAACAACAGCTACCGCTTTGCCGCCTCGCAGGCGTATTTCAGCCTGGTGCAGGCGCGCATTCACGAGCTGCGCGAAGTGCGCATCGCCGGCATCCAGACGCTGGCCGAATTCATGGGCCGGCGCCTGGCGCCCGCCATGCACACCTGCACGTCGGTGGCGCAGCGCCAGGAAGCGCTATCGAAGCGGATCGGCCGCAGCAACGACCTGCTGCGCACGCGCGTGGGCATCGAACAGGAACGCCAGAACCGCAAGATCCTGCAATCGCTGGATGCGCGCGCGGCGCAGCAACTGCGCCTGCAGCAGGCCGTGGAAGGCCTGTCGGCCGTGGCGATTTCGTACTACACGCTGGGACTGATCGGCTACGCGGGCAAGGCGATGAAGGCAGCCGGCATGGGCGTCAATCCCGACATCCTGCAGGGAGTGGCCGTGCCGGTGGTGATCACGGCCGTGTGGATGGGATTGCGGCGCGTGCACAAGCACGTGGCCGAACGCGCGGCGCCCGCCAAGCGCC
>JBEVMD010000021.1:0-10858 GCA_040508835.1 Duganella sp.
ATGAATACCAGAAGGAAAACATATTAGTCACGGTGTTGGCGCTTGTTGCATAGTATTCTTTTTACACGGATACGCCATGCCAGACGCTCACATCCTTGTCATCGAAAACGACGCCGCCGTCCAGCAGCTGATCGCCCTGAACCTCGGCATGGCCGGCCACGTCGTGCGCCGGGTGCGCGATGCCGAAAGCGCGCTGATGCTGCTGGAAGACAGCCGGCCCGACCTGATCCTGACCGAGTGGGCGCTGCCCGGACAGTCGGGCCTGGCGCTGGTGCGGCGCCTGCGCGCGCAGGCGCAGACGCGCTCGGTGCCGGTGATGATGGTGGCCGCGCGCGGCGACGAGGCCGACAAGGTCATGGCGCTCGAAGGCGGCGCCGACGATTACATGACAAAACCGTTCAGTCCGCGCGAAATGGTGGCGCGCGTGCACGCGCTGCTGCGCCGCGCTGCGGCGGCCGGGCCGGGCAGCACATCGTTCGATCCGGACACGGCTGCATTGCGCCTCGATCCCCACACGCTGCGGGTGATGGCGGGCCCGCGCGAGCTGGCGCTGGGGCGGGTCGAATTCAAGCTGCTCGACGTGCTGATGCGCCACCCGGGCCGGGTCCATACGCGCGCCCAGCTGCTCGACCAGGTCTGGGGCAACGCCGTCTGCCTGGAAGAGCGCACGGTCGATACCCACGTCGGCCGCCTGCGCAGCGCCTTGCTGCCGTCCGGCCAGCAGCGCCGCATCGAAACCGTGCGCGGCAGCGGCTACCGCTTCGTGGGCGGCGAGGCCAGGATGTGAGCGCGCCCCGGCACGCCGAGCCGCTGGTGATCCTCAGCCAGCGCGAGCAGGAATACCTGCTGCACGCCATCGAAACGGCGCCGCCTGTCGACCACGCGCGCCAGTTTTATTTGTGGACCCAGGGACCGTTGCAGGCGCTGCTGCCGCACCAGGTGCTGGTGGCGCTGCACTTCGACGCCCACGATCAGCTGCTGCACGTCGAATGCCAGCACAGCACGGTGCTGGACGCGGCCGTGCGCACCCGCCTGGCCGACCGCGACAATGGCATCGCGGTGCGGCTGGCGCGCCTTTGCCGCCAGCGCGACATCCCGGGGGCCATGCTCGATACCGGCACCGGCACCGATATTGGGCCTGGCGCCGGGCGCGCGCCGCCGGAGATGGCCGCGCTGGCGGACGAGCTGCGCGCGCTGGGCCTGGACCACCTGCTGGCCCACGGCACCGGACCGCTGCCGGGCGGCGCCAGTTTCTTTGTGCTGTTCGGCCTGCCGCAGCGCCCGCATGCGCGGCACGCCCGCTTCCTGGCGCTGCTGCTGCCGGCCATGCACCTGATGCTCGGGCGCCTGGCGCGGCACCCCACGCCCGGACCCACTGCGACCGCCGTGCGCGCTCCCGGCCTGGCGCGTCCGGTCAGCGCCCGTGAAGCGCAGATCCTGCACTGGGTACGCGAGGGCAAGAGCAACCACGAAATCGGCCAGCTCCTCGGCATCAGCGGCCTGACGGTCAAAAACCACTTGCAGCGCGTGTACCGCCTGCTGGGCGTCTCGAACCGGGCCCATGCGATTGCGCGCTGCGCCGCGCTGCGCCTGCTCGCCCCATTGCCGCTGGCGCAAGCGCCATAAAAAAAACCGCACCCGAAGGTGCGGTCTGTCTGAGTTGGTACCGCTTAACTGGTGCCGCTTGCCTGATACGGATTTATTTGGTCCCAATGACCCGGGAAGCATGGCTGCCGCCGCGCGCCAGCGGCACCGGATCGTTGGTTTCCACCTGCAGCGCGGTCGAGGTGGCGATCAGGCCGGCCGGGTCCAGGTACTGCACGCCGCCGAAGTAGCGCTTGCCGGCGGGCAGTCCGCTCCAGCTGGCTGTCAGCGTGGCCACCGTGCCGGCCGTTACCCGCCCGGCGCCTACCTTCAGGTTGCCCAGCGTGTCGCCGCGCGTCACGATGGCCGACGACAGCCGGAACTCGGTCGAGACATCGTTGGCTGGCGCGAAGCCGATCACGCATACGCGGTAAGTACCAGGGGACGGGCTGTTGAGCACGACCTGTTCGTTGGCAAAGGTGCGCAGGCTGTAGGCGGCCATGCCGTCGTTCGGGTTGAGCACCACCATGTCGATGTCGTCGCCGCCTTTGCTGCCAGTATCACGGTCAAAGGTTTCGAATACGGCCGTGATGGTGTCGGCCGGTACCGTCATCGGGATCAGCTTGGTACCAGGCGCGTTGGCCCGGCAGGCCGCCACGCTCGCTGCCACCACGTCTCCTCCCAGCGCGATCTGGGCCTTGCCCACTGTTTCCAGCGGGCCGATCGTCACTTCCTTGAAGCCGGCTGCCACTGTGCCCAGGCGTCCGGTAAAGCCCGGCAGCACCGTCAGTAACATGGCGCTGCTGGCGCGGGTGCTGGTGACGATTTCGGGCGCGGACAACTGGCGCACGTTGCGCGCGGTGAGCGGCGCGCGCACCACGTGCGCGCCGTCGGTCCACGTGACATCGCCATACTGCCACTCGGCGTTGGGCGCCGTCGTGCGCGTCACCCTGACCGTGTAGCTGGCGCTGGCGCCCGGCGCCAGTTTCAGCGAGGTCGGCGACAGCACCGCGCTGTAGCCGGGCAGCGTGATGCTGCCGGTGTAGGTCGCCTCGCTGGCCCCGACGTTGGTGACAGTGCGCTTGACCTCGACCGTGCCGGCCACGCTGCCCAGCGAAATAGACGGCAGGTTCAGGTTGTAGCTGACCAGGGTGCCGTCGCCGCACTCGCTGGCGACGCCGGCGCCGCACAAGTAGCGCTTGTAGTCGGTCGCGCCAGCGTCGTACACCAGGCCCGGATCGGCGGCGCCGCCGCGGTTGTACGCCTTGCCGTCGGCCGGATGGACCATGCTGCCGGTCATGTTGATGTGACCGGCACCCTGGCCGAAGGGCGCGGCGCCGCGCAGGTCGCCGCCCTGGGCGTCCTTGAAGGTGGGCGTGGCGGTGGTCATCAGCGCCGACTTGATCGCCGCAGGCGACCAGGTCGGGTGTTGCTGGTGCAACAGCGCCGCCACGCCGGCCACGTGCGGCGTGGCCATCGAGGTGCCCTGGTAGAAGGCCCACGCCGGAGCGGGACGGAAGGTGCCGTTGACGATGTTGTCGCGTTGTTCCGGCGTCAGGGCCGGTGTGACGCCGGCCAGGATTTCGACGCCGGGCGCAGCCAGGTCCGGTTTGAGCTGGTCGGCGTCGATCGAGTTGGGACCGCGCGAGGAAAACGCCGCAATCATCGGCGCGTTCGTGCTGACGTCGCTGCGGAAGACGCTGAGCGCCGCCTTGGGCGCTGCGGCAGCAGCATACGCCTGGATCGCGGCGCCGTCGGCGGCGCTGACGTGTACCGTGGGCACCGAATGAATTTCAGCCACCAGGCCGTTGCCATCGTCGATCATGATCATGCCCACGCCGCCGGCCTGCTTGACCGCCAGGCTCTTGTCGACGCGGTCGTTGGTGCCGCGCACGCAGGTGACGATCTTGCCGGCCACCTTGGCCGGGTCGAGGCCGGGGCCGCCGGCGGCAACGCTGCTGAAGCACAGGCGGGCGGCGTCGGCGTCGGCGTTGGCCGCGCGGGCGTCGAGGCCGCGCACGATCGGCGTGCTGGCCGGCAATGCGTGGTTGTTGAGCGACGCACCCTGGTAGCTGGCGCCGTTGCCGAGCGTGACCGTGGCGCGCAGCAGCCGCGCATGGGACGCGGCGGCCACCGTGGTCAGCCACGGGCTGTTGTGGTTGACGGCATTGGCGGGACCGTCGTTGCCGCCCGCGGCGGCGACAAACACGCCGGCGTTGGACGCGTGCAGGAATGCCTGCTCGACCGGGTCGTCAGGCGTCGTGCCGCCGCTGATCGAATAGTTGAGCACGTCAACGCCGTCGATCACCGCCTGTTCGATGGCGGCTGCCGCGTCGGTGCCCCAGCAGCCATTGCCGCCGGCCGGCGCGTTGCTGTCCGGGAAGGTCCAGCAGATCTTGTAGGCGGCGATGCGCGCGCGCGGCGCCATGCCCGAAATGGCGCCCAGCGCCACGTTGTCGCCGATCGTGGCGGCCACGCCGTTGTTGCCGCCCGCCGTGCTGGCGGTATGGGTGCCATGGCCGCCACTGCCGACCGGGCCGCCGATCGAATCGCGCGGCGAGATGAACTCGCTCCAGTGGACGCCGACGGCGGCGGCGCGGAAACCGTCGATGAAGTAGCGCGCGCCGATCAGCTTGTTGTTGCAATGGGCCACGGTGAAGCCTTCGCCGGTTTCACAAGTGCCTTGCCAGCCGACTGGCGCGTTGTAGGCCAGGGTACCGCTGTTGTCGAACGTGGGCTTGCCGTTGCTGTCGACGCGGTCGGCAAACGACGGGCTTTCAGGCCAGATACCGGTGTCGATCACGCCGATCACGACGTCTTCGCCGGCCTTGTCCTTGCCGCCTAGTTGCTGCCACAGGCCGCCGGGACCGTCGAGGCCGAGGAAGGTCGGGGTAAAGCTGGTAAGCGGCTGGCGCGGCGTATCGGCGCTGATGGCGGCGACGTTGGTGTTGGCCTTGAGCGCGCGCACTTCGGCGTCGGTCAGCATGGCGGCAAAGCCGTTCAGCACCACCTTGTACTCGTGCAGGATGGGCGCGGCCGGGATGATGTTCTTGACACTTTGCTGCTTTTGCACGAGGGCGCGGCTGTAGCTCTGGGCGGCGGCGGTGTTGAGATCGAGCCGCAGGCCCTTGGCAGGCTTGGTAGCGGGAATGTTATTGACACCGCCCGTGTACGACGACACCGGCTTGTCGGCCAGTTGGACGATGTAGGGGCGACGGATATCGTCGGCGTGGGCCTGGGCGGCGAGGCCGCACAGGCTGGACAGCAGCAGCGCAACCGCTGCGGAGACAGGACGTAGTTTCATTGAGGGGTTCCTTGTAGTCGGCGGGGTCAGGCAGCGGCAGCGGTGGCGTCCTGGCGGCGGCGGCGCGCGGCGCTGGCAACGCCGAGCAGGCCGGCGCCCATCATCAGCCAGGCCGACGGTTCCGGCACTGCCGAAACGGCGCCGGTGGTGAGCGTGATGTTGTCGAGGGCAAACTGGCCGAGGCCGTTGGTGTAGGCCCAGCAGGCGGCCGTATCGGTCACGCACTCGTACGCATAGAACTCGACCGAGACAAAGCTTTGCTGGCTGAAATTGCCAAGGCTTTGATACGTGGTGAATGCAAAGCCTTCGTTGGTGAGGGCGCCGAGCTCGAAATAATTTTCCACCACGGTATTGTCGGCGCGATGACCGACCATCGCCAGGACGCCGGGGACGGCGCCGTAGCTGTACAGCGGCGAGCCGAGGAAGCTGGCGTCGAAGCCGCTGACGCTGAAGGTCTGGCCGGCCGTGGTGCTGCTCAGGCGCAGCGTGCCGTCGGCCACCACGGTCAGGTAGGAGCTGTTGTAGATGCCGGTGTCGGCGCCGCTGCTGCCCGGGCACAGCAGCAGGCCGCAGGAGGAGACGGCGTCGAGGCCGTCGATGATGGCGCCGGTGGCGTCGCCGGGCTGGGCATCGTCGAACACGGAATACGGCGTGACATTGAAACCCTGGGCGACCAGGTTGTCGCCGTGGCCCAGCGCCATCGGCGGCAGGCTGTCGAAGTCGAGCGTGACCTCGGCTGCCTGCACTGCCGTCAGCATGGTCAGGCCCAGGCCGGCCAGCAACAGCGCCCGCGCCATCCGGGAAAGGTTTGATATGTGGGAAATGTGGGAAAGATTGGAACCAGGGGAAGCGTGACGCCCTGCGGCGCCGGTGACGAACAAGCTGCGTTTCATGAAAAACCTTTATTTTGTAATGGCTGCAATGAATTATTTGTGGCGCCGTGGTCGGCCCCACCCCCATCCCGCGCTTGGCGTGATCGTATAAAGCTTAGCAAGAATTACAATTAATTAGTGATTAAATAGGTATGTAAAATTTTGATAACTTTCAAATTGGCTAGTAAAAATTCGGTTTTCGCTGGAGATCGGTTTTGATGAGCTCGGCTATCAACTGTGAAAAATTTGCAACATGTCAAAGCGGGGGCCGCAGCCCGCGTGGTTTTGCCGCCAGCGGTGGTGCGCTTGCTGAATAAAAGGTTGTCTGGCAAGCAAACTGCGTGGTAGCCTTGGACTGCACGTGCCAAATGTAGGCGTGCTGAACTTGTCAGGCGACAGAAGGAGTAGTTGGATGGACGTGGCAAAGTTTGAAGCGAAAATTGCGGCCGGCAAGGCCCGCAAGGTCCGCGGTTTTACGCTGCTGGAACTGCTGGTGGTGATCGTGATTATCGGCTTGCTGGCAGCGTATGTCGGTCCCAAATATTTCTCGCAACTGGGCAAATCGGAAGTCACGATGGCCAAGGCGCAAATCAATTCTTTCGAGAAAGCGCTCGATACTTTCCGGCTCGACGTCGGCCGGTATCCCAATACGGAAGAGGGGCTGAACGCCATGCTCGTGGCGCCGCCCACGGCCGGCGCCAGGTGGAACGGTCCGTACCTGCCCAAGGTGCCGTCCGATCCATGGGGCCGTCCTTACCAGTACAAGGCGCCCGGCGCCAAGGCCGACTTCGAGATCACCTCGCTGGGCCGCGACGGCCAGCCGGGCGGCAGCGGCGACGATGCCGACATCGTGTCGCAATAATCCCGCAATAATCCTGCAATAAGCGTCGTCCCTACCGAAAGCCGACTTCATCATGCAGTTTGACGTACGCACCCTGTCGGCCGACATGGTCATTTCGCAGTTGCAGGTCGAAGGCCGCGACGAGGCGGACGCGCGCCGCCAGGTCGAGGCGCGCGGCCTGTTCGTCAGCGCGATCGCGCCGGCCCAGGCCGGACTGGGCAGCCTGAACCTGCGCTCGCGCGGCAAGCGCACCACGCTGTCGCTGGTGCTGTTCAGCCAGGAACTGCTGGCGCTGCTCACCGCCGGCCTCGGCATTGTGGAAGGGCTGGAAGCGCTGCTGGAAAAGGAAGCCAATCCCGGCACGCGCGGCGTGCTGGAGCGCTTGCTGGCCGGCCTGCGCGAAGGCCAGCGCTTTTCCGCCGTGCTGGCCGATCAGCCCGACTTGTTTCCCCCCTTGTATATCGGCATCGTGAAAGCGGCCGAAGGCACGTCCGATCTGCCGCGCTCGCTGTCGCGCTACATCGATTACCAGCAGCGCATCGACCTGGTGCGCGGCAAGCTGGTGTCGGCTGCCATTTACCCATGCATCCTGCTGCTGGTCGGGGGCGGGGTCAGCATGTTCCTGATCGGCTACGTGGTGCCGCGCTTTGCCGAGGTGTACCAGGGCGCCGGGCGCGACCTGCCGTGGCTGTCGCAGCAAATGCTCAACTGGGGGCAGTTCGCCAGCGGCCACACGGGGCTGCTGCTGGGCGCGATTGCCGTCGTGCTGACCGCGCTGGTGCTGGGCGTGCGGCGCGTGCTGCGCAACGGCGGCCTGCTGCGTTTGCTGGGCCGGTTGCCGGCCGTCGGCGAGCGCGTGCGCATCTATGAACTGTCGCGCCTGTATCTGACGTTGGGCATGCTCAGCGAAGGCGGCATCACCATCGTGCACGCGATCGGCACCGTGCAGGGCATGGTCTCGGCCGGCCTGCGCCAGCACCTGCAGGCTGCGCGCGCCGACATCGAGGCGGGCCAGCCGCTGTCCACCGCGTTCGAAGCCCATCAGCTGACCACGCCCATCTCGCTGCGCATGCTGCGCGTGGGCGAGCGCACCGGCGACATGGGCCCCATGCTCACCCAGTCCGCCACCTTTTACGACGGCGAAATCACGCGCTGGATCGAACGCTTTACCCGCACCTTCGAACCGCTGCTGA
This sequence comes from Duganella sp., assembly GCA_040508835.1. Classification (GTDB taxonomy): domain Bacteria; phylum Pseudomonadota; class Gammaproteobacteria; order Burkholderiales; family Burkholderiaceae_D; genus Rugamonas. The sequence goes on from JBEVMD010000021.1 coordinate 7,795, forward strand.
TGGCCGGCATCGGCCTGGTGGTGGGCGCCATCGTAGTGCTGCTGTATATGCCGATCTTCGATCTGGCAGGGGATATGTCATGAGCGATGTCATGAGCGCGATGGCTTACGCAGCAGAACCGGCAGCAGCACCGGCAGCAGAGCCCGCGCCGGTGCTGGACAACGCGCTGCTCACGCGCGCGCGCCACCTGCGCCAGCAATCGAAACGCACGCTGATCGAGGAGCTGGAAGGTTTGACCGGCATGGAGCCGCGCGTGCTGGTGCGCGCGCTGGCGCAGCCGTTCGGCATGCAGGTGCTGGAAACGGCCGACATGCTGGCCTGCGCACCGGCCTTCGACCTGCTGCCGCTGTCGCAGGCCATGGCGCGCCACTGCGTGCTGCTGCGGGTATTGCAGGGTGCGTGCAGTGGCCAGCTGCTGGCCGTGATTGCCGATCCGTTCGCCCTCGATCTGCAGACCTGGCTGTCCACCCAGGCGCGCGTCACGCCGCATGCGCCGCTGGCCGTGCGGCTGGCGCTGCAGGCCGACATCCAGGCGTACCTGTCCAAGCAGGAGGAATCGGCGCGCGCCACCGACACACTGCTGCCCGGCGCCAGCGAGGGCCGGCGCGACGGCAAGACCGCTGCCGTGCTGTCGTTCGCCTCGGTGTCGGAAGCGGCCAGTCCCGCCGTGCGGCTGGTGAACTCCACGCTGTACGACGCGCTCAAGGCCGGCGCCTCCGACATCCACCTGGAAAGCACCGCCGGCGGCCTGGCCGTCAAGTACCGGGTGGACGGCGTGCTCGATCACGCCACCGCCGTCAACGGCATCGAAGTGGCCGAGCAGATCATCTCGCGTTTAAAAGTGCTGGCGGAACTCGATATCGCCGAGCGCCGCGTGCCGCAGGACGGCAGCTTCCGGGTGGAAGCCAATGGCCGCGAGATCGACCTGCGCGTCTCCATCATGCCCAGCATCCACGGCGAGGACGCGGTGATCCGGATCCTGGACAAGCGCGCCATGATCGAGGCGTACGGCGCCCTCACGCTGGAAGCGCTGGGGTTCGACGCGCCGTCGCTGGCCACGTTGCGGGTGCTGGCGCAGGAGGCGTACGGCATGCTGCTCGTGACCGGGCCTACCGGTTCCGGCAAGACCACCACGCTGTACGCGGCGCTGACCGAGATCCACAACGGCCGCGAAAAAATCATCACCATCGAAGACCCGGTGGAGTACCAGCTGCCCGGCATCCTGCAAATTCCCGTCAACGAAAAAAAGGGGCTGACGTTTGCCAAGGGCCTGCGCTCGATCCTGCGCCACGATCCGGACAAGATCATGGTGGGGGAGATCCGCGACCGCGAAACGGCGGAAATCGCCGTGCAGTCGGCGCTGACCGGTCACCTGGTGCTCACTACCGTCCACGCCAACAACGTGTTCGACGTGTTCGGCCGGTTTACACACATGGGCATCGATCCGTACGCGTTCGTCTCGGCGCTCAACGGCATCTGGGCCCAGCGCCTGGTACGCATCAACTGTCCGCACTGCGCCGCGCGCTACACGCCGGACGACGTGGAACTGGCCAGCGTGGGCCTGACGCGCGCGGACGCGCAGGACTACCTGTTCATGCAGGGCAAGGGCTGCGGCGATTGCCGCGGCACCGGCTACAAGGGCCGCCGCTCGATTGCCGAAATCCTCACGCTCAACGATGAAATCCGCGAGCTCATTGTCGACAAGCGGCCGATCCGCCAGATCAAGCAGGCGGCCCACGCCAACGGCACGCGCAGCCTGCGCCTGGCCGCGCTGGAACTGGTCAAACGGGGCGGCACCACGCTAACCGAAATCAAACGGGTGACGCTGCATGCTTAAGAGTTCAGGACTATCGCTGCAGATCGGCCACTCGCTGCGCATCGGTATCGCGCCGCACGCGGTGAGCTTGCTGCGCGTGCGCCGCTGGGGCCGGGCGCCGGCCACGCTGCTGGCCGAACACGCGATCGCGCCGTCGGCCGACCATCCGTTCGACGCCATCGCGAGCGCCTTGCGCGCACTGTTGCGCGAGCAGGAAAACATCCGGGGGCTGTCGGTGGCGTTCGTGCTGGCCGACGAGCTGGCGCGCATGTGGCGCGTCACGCCGCCGCAGGGCGCGTCCCGGCTCGACGACCTGGAAGCGGCGGCCGGCCTGCGCTTCCAGGCGTTGTACGGCGAGTCGCCATCTGCATGGCAGGTGGGCGCCGACTGGCATGTGACGCGGCCGTTTTTTGCCGCTGCCGTGCCGCGCGCCTTGCTGGCGTCGCTCGCGCTGGTGGCCGACGAATTCCGTCTGTCCGTCGTGGGCGTGGAACCGCACTTCGTCAGCGCCTGGAACCGCTGGCGCCGCGCCGTCAAGCCGGACGCCTGGTTCGCGCTGGTGCACGACCAGCTGCTCACGCTGGCGCCGCTGGACGACGGCGGCGTGCGCGCATTGCGCACCGTGACCGTTCCGGCCAGCGCCGACCAGGCATGGCTCACGCATACGGTGCAGCGCGAGGCGCTGCTGCTCGACATCGCGCCACCCGTGCTGCTGCAGGCCTGCGGTGCGGTGCCGGCGGCCTGGGTCCGGCCGCGAACGGACAGCGCACCGACGCTGATCGGTTGCGAACTGCTCGACCATGCACGGCAAGCGGCATCCAGCCGGTATTCGGCCGTGGCGCGGCTGGCGCAGGGAGGTGCGGCATGAAGCGGATGAAGTGGAGCGTCCCGCCGCCGCGCGCCATGCGCATCGACTTTGCGCCGCGCCGCCTGCGCCGGGCGCTGTTCCACACGCATCCGGCGCTGCTGGCGGCGGCCGTGGCCGGCCTGCTGCTGTGCGTGGCGGCGGGCGTGGGCGCCAACCGCCTGGCCGAGGACCAGCGCACCCGCGCCGAACAATTGCAGCACGTGCGCGAGCGCGCGGCGGCCATGTCCGAGCGGCCCGCGACCACGGTCCGGGTGGCGATACCGGAAGCGCAGGCGGCGTTCGTCAACGGCGCCATCCTGCAACTGAACCTGCCGTGGCGCGAGCTGCAGGACGCCGTGGAGGCGGCCACGCCGCGCACCATCGCGCTGGTCGCGCTGGAA
>JBEVMD010000070.1:0-3183 GCA_040508835.1 Duganella sp.
TTCACGGCCTGTTCAGCGTGGGCGGCTTTGTGGGCGCCGGACTGATGGCGGCCATGCTGTGGCTGGGCTTGAGCCCGGTCGCGGCCACGATGCTGGTCGCGGCGCTGGTGGCGCTGTCGCTGCTGGCGGGCGCGCCGCATTTCCTGCGCGAGCCGGAAGCGGCCGACCGCGACGCGCCCACCTTCGTGGTGCCGCACGGCGCCGTGATTTTTATCGGCGTGCTGTGCTTTGTATGTTTTCTGGCCGAGGGCGCCATCCTCGACTGGAGCGCCTTGCTGCTGACGTCGGAGCAGGGCATGGACGCCACCCGCGCCGGCCTCGGCTACGCGGCATTCGCGGTGGCGATGACCGTCGGCCGCCTCACGGGCGACCGCGTGGTGGCCAGGCTGGGCGGCAAGCGGGTGTTGCTGCTTGGCGGCTTGTGCGGCGCGCTCGGTTTCTTCACGGCCGTGGCGGCCACGTCGGTGCCGCTGGCGCTGGCCGGGTTTTTACTGGTCGGCCTGGGCGCCTCGAACGTGGTGCCGATCCTGTTTACGGCGGCCGGCAACCAGCAGGCCATGCCGGCCGGACTGGCCATCGGCGCCATCACCACGCTGGGGTACGCCGGCATCCTGGCCGGGCCGGCCGTGATCGGTTTTGTCGCGCATGCCGCCAGCCTGAACCTGGCCTTCGCGGGCCTGGGCTGCGCCATGCTGGCAATTGCCGCCAGCGCCAGGCTGGGCGCCTCCGGCCAAGCTTAAGCCGACTTGCGCTGGCCCTGGCGCAGGTAGTGTTCCACCAGCGCCCGGTGCGCAGGCAGGTCGGCCATGGCGCGGTGCGACAGTTGCTCGATCATCTGGAATTCCTGTTGCGCTTCCGCGTAGCGGTGCCAGGTGCGGCTGTTGCCGTACTGTTCAGTCTTGAACTCCATCCCGTATAAAACATATTGCCAGCTCGACGTCGGGTACATCTCGTAGTCGGCCACGAAGTCCATCCGGTGCGGCGGCCGGCCGCGCCACATCGACAGCTTGTCGCGCAGCGTGTCCGGGATGCTGGCCGGGTCGGCATTGTCGCGCCAGAACGCGTGGTCGGTGCGCTGCGTGAGGCAGTAATGCATCTTGACGAAGTCGACGATGCGTTCGTACCGCGCACGCATCACCTCGTTGTAGGTGCGGGCCACGGCCGCCATGTCGCCGTTGTGCGGGAACAGATAGCTGACCAGGTAGGCAGCCGTTTCGATCAGGCCGATGCCCGACGATTCCAGCGGTTCCAGGAAGCCGCCCGACAGGCCCACGGCTGCGCAATTCTTGATCCAGTGCTGGTCGCGGTAGCCCACGTTGAGCTTGAGCTGGCGCGGCGCCAGCGCGTCGCCGGCGGGGCCGACGTACTGGCGCAGCACCTGTTCGGCGCGGTCGTCGCCGGTGTGGCGGCTCGAGTACACATAGCCGATGCCGCGCCGCTGGTGCAGGCCGATGTCCCAGGTCCAGCCCGCTTCGTGGGCGGTGGAAATCGTGTACGAGGGGATGGGCGCGTCGGGCCGGTCGTACGGCACCTGCATGGCCAGCGCGCGGTCGACGAACAGCACGTCGCTGACGGACTGGAAGCGGCTGCCCAGCGCGTCGCCGATCAGCGCGGCGCGAAAACCCGTGCAGTCGATATACAGGTCGGCCGTGAGCACGCCGGCCTCGCGCGTGTGGATGGCGCCGATCGCGCCTTCCCCGTCGAGCTCCACCCGTTCCACCGTGGCCTGCACGTGGCGCACGCCCAGGCTTTGGGCATGGCGGCTGAGCAGGGCGGCGAACTTGCCGGCATCGAAGTGATAAGCGTAGTTGAGCGGCCCCGTGAAATCGCTGTCGGTGGGGCGCTTGGGCGCGCGCGACGCGTCGGCCACGCGCTTTTGCATGGTGGCGGCAGCGGCAAACCCGGCGCCCGGCGCGGCGGCGCCCTGCAGCCAGTAGGGCAGCAGTTCGGGGCCGCCGGGGCGCTGGCTGGGCAGGCTGAACGGATGGAAATAATGGTCGGCGCCCGACGCCGGCCCCTGGCCCGGCGCGCGCACCCAGTCCGTAAACTTGATGCCCTGCTTGAAGGTGGCGTCGCAGGAGCGGATGAATTCCCCTTCCTCGATGCCGATGGCGGCCAGCGTGCCGCGGATCGACGGGAACGTGCCTTCGCCCACGCCGATGATGCCGATCTCTGTCGATTCCACCAGCGTGACCTGCACGCTGTCGGCGTCCGCACCGGCGCCGACGGTGCGCGCCAGGAAGGCGGCGGTCAGCCAGCCGGCCGTGCCGCCGCCAACGATCAGCACCCGTTTGACGGGGCGGGCAGGAGAGAAAGTCGAATGGGTGGGCATCTTTTGCAGGTCTCCATGCTGGGCCAGGTCGCTTGCAGGTTACAAGTTGGCGTAACCAATAAACAACATTGACACAAATTTTAAATTGACATCGTCGATTTGTATTATGTACCATGAAAACGATTTAAAAAACAAAGAAAACGATTTCAAGAGAGCAGAAAACGTTTTCAAAAAAAGCAGTACTTCCATGGTAAATGCAGCGGCCACCCGGTTGTTGCCTAAAGGAGACAAAATGAACTACCAAGTATCGCAGCCCGGCAAGCGCTTGCCGACGCCCATACAACTGGCCGTCATCGCCTTGCTGGCCGGCGTCACCGTCGCCGGCCCGGTCCAGGCGCAAGCACAAGCGGACGCCCAGGCTCAAGCCACCTCGACCGGTGCAAACACCGACAAGATGGCCGAGGTGTACGTCACCGCCACCAAGCGCTCGACCTCGCTGCAAAAAACCCCGGTCGCCGTCACCGCGCTCAACGCTGCGGTGCTGGACGACAACCATGTGCAAACCATCCAGGACGTCGTCAACCTGGTGCCGGGCTTCTCGGCCACCGGCCAGGGCGACCACGGCGTGATCACCATGACCTTGCGCGGCGTCGGCAACGACAGCGCCAAGACCGAATACGCCGATCCGGAAGTAGGGACGTTTGTCGACGGCATCTATTCGCCGCGTCCGGAAGGCGCCACCGCGCTGCTGTTCGACCTCGATTCGATCGAAGTGCTGCGCGGCCCGCAAGGCACGCTGTGGGGCCGCAATTCGACCGTGGGTGCAGTCAACATGCAGACCGTCAAGCCGGAAATCGGCAGCTCCGCCGGCAGTTTCGAAGGCGGCTACGGCAACTATGCGCGCTTTGGCG
>JBEVMD010000113.1:0-3797 GCA_040508835.1 Duganella sp.
GAACTGGCGTGGGAAGCGCGGGTGGAGCAGCTCAAGGGCCTGCACATCGTCTGGCAGCGCCAGGGCGTGCTGGCCATGCTGCGCCGTTTCATCCACGACCTGCAGCTGCCGGCCGCGCTGCTGCAGCAGGCTGGCGGCGAGCGCCGGCTCACCAACCTGCTGCACCTGGCCGAACTGCTGCAGTCGGCCAGCCGCCAGCTCGATGGCGAACAGGCGCTGATCCGCTGGCTGGCCGAACAGATCGACGGCGGCGATGGTGGGGGCAGCAGCGGCGGCGAGGAACGGGTGCTGCGCCTGGAGAGCGACGCCGAGCTGGTCAAAGTCGTCACGGTGCACAAGTCCAAGGGCCTGGAATACCCGCTGGTGTACCTGCCGTTTGCCGTCACGGCGCGCAAGGTGGACCGCCGCAACCGCAGCTTCTTCGAATTCAGCGACCACGAAGGCACGCGCCGCATCGACATGGCGCTCAGCGACACCGCCATGGCACTGGTGGAGCAGGCGCGCCTGCAGGAAGACCTGCGGCTGCTGTACGTGGCGCTCACGCGCGCGCGCCACTTCCTGTGGCTGGGCGTCACGGCCCTGGGCGCCCGCAAGGCCGGCGAGAATACGCTGCACGAATCGGCGCTGGGCTACCTGCTCACCGGCGGCGCGCCGCTGCCCACGGACCTGATGCTCGAACGCTGGCAGCACACGTGCGGCGGCTGCCCGTCGATCCGCATCGCGTCGCTGGCCACCGACGTCAAGCCGTTCACCATGCTGCACCGGGTCGACGACCGCCCGCCGCTGACGGACGCGCCCCATTACCTGGGGCGGTTCGAGCGTGACTGGTCGGTGGGCAGTTTCAGTTCGCTGGCGCGGCGCACCGGGCCCACGGGCGTGATCGGCCAAGGCAGCGGCGAGCCGTACGCCACGCCCGTGCCGCGCGACGCGGCGCAGGAAAAACTGCTGGAAGAACTGCTGGAAGAAGGCGACATGCCGGCCATGGTCGCTGCCGTCAAGGTGGAAGACGCGCCGTGGCACCGCTTCCCGCGCGGCTCCGTGCCCGGTAACTTCCTGCACGAGCAGCTCGAGTGGCTGGGCCACGAGGGCTTTGCCAGCGTGGACGACGACAATTTCGATACGCGCCTCACGCGCCGCATCGAACGCGCCGGCTGGGGCAACCGGCTGGACGACACGCTGGCGTGGGTGCACCGGATCGCCCGCACGCCGCTGCCTTACCTCGACGCGCCGCTGGCGAGCATCGAGACGCCGCTGGCGGAAATGGAGTTCTGGTTCCCCAGCGAGCGCCTGTCCACCGGCGCGCTCGACCAGCTGTGCGTGGCGCATCTGCTCGAAGGCATGGCGCGGCCGGCGCTGCCGGAGCGCCAGCTGCACGGCATGCTCAAGGGTTTCGCCGACCTGGTGTTCGAGCATGCGGGCCGCTACTGGGTGCTCGATTACAAATCGAATGCGCTGGGCAGCGGCGATGCGTCGTATCACAAGCCGGCGCTGATGGCGGCCATGGCCGAACACCGCTACGACATCCAGGGCGCCATCTACATGCTGGCGCTGCACCGGCTGCTGCACAGCCGCCTGGGCGACGCTTACGATCCGGCCGCGCACCTGGGCGGCGCCGTGTTCCTGTTCCTGCGCGGGATCGCCAACCCGCACACGCGCGGCTGCTACTTCATTGCGCCCGATCCCGCGCTGCTCGATGGTCTGGACGCGCTGCTGGAAAAGGACACACCATGATCACGGAATTATCCGCGCCGCTGTTCGCACAGGTGGAGGCGCTCACGGAAAACGGCCAGCTGCGGCGCCTGAGCGGCGCCTTTGCGCGCTTCATCGCGTCCATCGGCGCCAGTTCGCCGCAATTGATGATTGCGTGCGTGCTGCTGTCCGAGCTGGAAGGGCGCGGCCATAGCTGCCTGATGCTCGCCGAGCTGGCCGGCGACCCGGCCCCGCTGCTGGGCTGGGACGAAGGGGACTGGCGCGCGCTGCGCACGGCCGTCTCCGGCATTGCGCCGTGGCCCAGGAACGTGGCCGCGTGGCGCAACCTGCTGGCCGGATGCGAGCAGGTATGGCCCGTGGGCGACCTCGATTTCCAGCAGCCGCTGGTGCTCGACGGCGAACGGCTGTACCTGCGCCGCTACTGGCGCGACGAAACCCACGTGGCGCTGGCCGTGCGCGCGCGCGCGCTGGGCGGCGTGATCGCCGTCGATGCGGACGCGCAGACGGCCGACGTGCGCCACTGGCTCGACATCCTGTTTTCCCCGCCGCCGCTGGCGGTGCCGGACGGCGTCGACTGGCAAAAGATTGCGTGCGCGGTGGCCATGCGCGGCAAGCTGGGCGTGATCACGGGCGGGCCCGGCACCGGTAAAACCTATGCGGTGGCGCGCCTGCTGGCGCTGCTGTTTGCCACCAGCGGCGGCCAGCAGTCGGGCTTGCGGGTCGCGCTGGCCGCGCCCACCGGCAAGGCCGCCGCCCGCCTCAAGCAGGCGATCGACACGGCGCTGGCGGGACTCGACGACCGCGTGCGCGCCATCATGCCGCAGCGCGAGCTGGGCGCGGCGCGCACCCTGCACAGCCTGCTGGGCGCGCGGCCCGACACGCGCGCGTTCCGTCACCACGCCGGCAACCAGCTCGACGTCGATGTGCTGATTGTGGACGAGGCGTCGATGATCCACCTGGAAATGATGGCTGCGCTGCTGGCGGCGTTGCCATCGACGGCCACCCTGATCCTGCTGGGCGATAAAGACCAGCTGGCGTCGGTGGAGGCGGGCGCCGTCATGGGCGACCTGTGCCACAACGCCCAGGCCGGCGGCTACGATGCGGAAACCTTGTCGTACGTGCAAGCGAGTACGGGCCAGCACATCCCCGACCGCTATGCGGGAGCGGCGGGGCCGATTGCCCAGCAGACCGTGATGCTGCGCGAAAGCCGGCGTTTCGGCGGCCCCATCGGGGCGCTGGCGCTGGCCGTCAACGGCGGCGATGCGGCAACGGCCGTGCAGATCCTGCGCGCGGGGCAGGACCAAAAAGTGGCGTGGACCGACCCGGCGCAGCCGGCCGATGTCCTGAGCCTGGCGCTGGCGGGCCGCGACGGCGCGGCAGGCGGCTACCGCGACTATCTCCAGCTGATCGCGGCCGGCCTGGCGCAAGGCGACGCGCTTGACCACCTGCCGTGGGTGCAAACGGTGCTGACCGCGTTTGAAACCTTCCGCATCCTGTGCGCGGTGCGCGATGGCGAGTGGGGCGTGAGCGGCTTGAACGACGCTATCGAAAAGCGCCTGCAGGCGGCGGGCCTGTTGCGGCGTAGCGGCGAGTGGTATGTGGGCCGGCCGGTGATGGTCACCCGCAACGACTATGGCACCGGCGTGTTCAACGGCGACATCGGCCTGACGCTGCCCGATCCGGCGCGGCCCGGCGCGCTGCGCGTGTATTTTTCGGAAGGCGATGCCGTGCGCAGCGTGCTGGCCACCCGGCTGCGCAACGTGGAGACGGCGTTTGCCATGACCGTGCATAAATCGCAAGGCTCGGAATTCCGCCACACGGTGCTGGTGCTGCCCAAGGACAGCGGCGGCATGCTGGCGCGCGAGCTGATCTACACCGGCATCACCCGCGCGCGCGACTTCTTCACCCTGCTGACCCCCACCGGCCAGGTCCTGCTCGACGCCATCGCCCAACGCACCCAACGCGCCAGCGGTATGCGGGAATTACTCGAACGTTGACGCCAGAATCCGGCACGACCATGCCGGATTCCAGCGCATCTGACGTCCGACTGCGCTGGCAGTCAATAAAAAGGGACCCGAAGGTCCCGT
>JBEVMD010000267.1:0-3904 GCA_040508835.1 Duganella sp.
CTCGGACGGCCGGTCGGGCGCGCCGTTGAAGAAGGTCGAATTGGGACCCTTCATGGTTTGGGTGATGACGTCCAAAAACTGCTGCTGGGTCATGTAGGTCGTGCCCGACAATGCGGCGGTCAGGTTGGTGTTGGGCACGAAACCGGTCGGGCACAGCTTGCCGCCGGCGCCCAGCGATCCCGGCGTGTCCTGGCAGGCCTGGAAGAAGCTGCGCACATTGGCGGTGGGCACCACCACCGGCGGCACGTACCCCGGTGTGCCGAACTCGCCGACCGCGGCGACCACCGTGCTGCCGCCGGCGCCCCATTTGCTGCCGGAATTGTCGCGCAGGTTGAAACCGGTCTTGATGCGCTTGAAGAATGGAATGTTGTCGCTGAGCGCGTAGCTGAAATCGCCCTTGGCCGTGATTTCCTCGGTCTTGGCCATCTGCGGCGAGTACGACAGCTGCGGCGCTTGCGTCATCGCCGGCTGCTGGGCGACGGTGTAGGCGGGAACATACGGGTTGTTGACCGTGGCCTTGACCTCGGTGGTCGGGACGGTCGGCCGCACCAGGTTGGCATACAGCGCCGGGTTGGCCTGGTCGAAGGCGCTGCTGGCCGGGAACTCATACGTCCACAGGCCGTTCGGCAAGACCTTCATGGTGGCCGGCCCGTAGTTGGCGCTCCAGTTGGTGCGCTTGTCGGCCCGCTTCCAGTCCGAGCGGGCGTCGCCCACGAAAAATTCCGCCGTGAAGCCGCCGTTGCGGTACGTGCCGCCGGCCTGGACGTACCGGGTGGTGGTGTCCATGGCGTTGAAGATCTGGTCGGTGTTGACGTTGCCGTCCGTGATCGTCATTTCCGTGACATGGTGGTTGGCGTCCACCTTGACCGAGCGCGGATCGACATTGGCCACGGCACCCTGCGCCGGGAACAGGCTGGTGCGGAAGCTCATATTGTCGTACAGGTAGTAGCCGGAACCGGGCACGGCGCTGCGCACGCCGGTGGCGGTATCGGTAAACGTGGGCCCCGAATACGTGGGGCTGTTGGCAGTGGTCGGATTGACGGACAGGCCGCCCATGCCGTAGGTCATGAAGTTATCGTCCACCGTGCGCTTGGCGTAATTGACCTTGCCGTACACGCTGAGCGCGTCGCTGACCTTGAAGTCGAACCGCAGGTCGACGTTCTTGCGCTCGTCTTCCTGGCGTTTCTGGATGTAGCGCACCAGCGACGGCGTGTAATCGTTCCACTGGTTCAGGCACGACATCAGCTCGTTGCCACGGGTATTGACCGCCGTGTTCTGGGGGGTATTGCCGTTGATGCTGGCCTTTTGCGCGGCCGTCAGGTTCGGAAACGCGGCGTAACAGTCGGCCTTGGTCTGGGCGGCGGCCGACTTGGTCAGGATTTCCAGCGGCGTGGCGGCGTTGAAGAAGCCGCCGGCCGTCAACGGCGATTGCAAGGTGGGCGTGGTGTTGGCCGGATCGCCGGCCGCCATGGTGCCTGGCAGATAGGTGAACGTCTTGTTCGGCGAATTGTCGAAGTCGAGCGCGCGGGCATAGCCTTGCAGCCCCGACGTGGCGTTCTGCGACGAGTGCGACTCGTTGACCATGCGCGACGTCGACGCATTGATCATCAGGCCCAGCCGGTTGTCGAAAAATTTCCTGGTGGCGATCAGGTTGGCGTCGGGCGACCATTCCTTGTTCAGCGAACCTTGCGAGCCGGCCACGCGCAGCGAGACGAACGGTTCCTTGAAATCCAGGCTGGTGCGGGTCTTGATGATCACGCCGCCGCCGAGCGAGCCTTCGGTCATGTCGGCCGTGGCGCCTTTGACCACGTCCACACTCTTGATCAGGTCGGCGGACAGCGAGCGGAATTCCACGCCGCGGCCGCCGCCGCCATTCATGTCGGTGCCGCCGGCAGACTGCACGCCCTGGCCGTCGATCTCCACGCGCGTCAGGTCGGCCGAGTTGCCGCGGATGGCCACGCTCACGCCTTCACCGAAATCGCCGCGGTCGAGCGCCACGCCGGCAATGCGCGAGATCGCTTCGCCGATGTTACGGTCGGGGAAGGACCCCACGTCTTCGGCCACGATGGAATCCATCGCGGTGGCAGCGTTCTTCTTGCGCTCGATGCCGGACTGTTGCGAGGCGCGCGTGCCTTGCACGACGACTTTCTTGACCTCGGTGTCGCCGCCGGTGGGGGCGGCGTCCTGCGCATACGCGGGGTTGCCGGCGATATTGCTGGCAGCGAGCGCAGCGATGGCAATTGAAATGGCGCAGCAGAGCGGCTTACGGCGGGTGCCGTAATCGGTGGTGTTCATGCGTGTCTCCCTGAGTGGCCTGATGGCCTGTTGTCATTGGCGGCCTTGACGGTCCGCTGATATTTCAGGCCTAGTCTAAAGATGAAAACCGGGAGTGGATTGCTGAAATGAAAAGAATCACCGAGCTGAGCGGTATTGTCGCTTTGCCGCAAAAGCGTGATTTGGCGCAGTGTTTGGCGCGGTGGCTGGCGCAGTGGCTTGGCATCGCCGCAGGCGGTGCGGCGCCGGCACCCCGCGCGCCGCCTGGCCGCAGGTGCCGTGCCGGCGGCGCCGCGGTGCGGCGTCCGCCGCGGCAGGCCGGCCCGGCTGAGCGTCTAAGCCCTTGATTCATATGGGGCGCCTGGAGGCACGCAGCGGGTGCTGTATAATATTTCGATTCCGCCTATCGGCCTGATTTATTTAGAAAAAGCCCCACCACGATGCTCTCTACCGCTAACATCACGATGCAATTCGGCGCCAAGCCGTTGTTTGAAAACATCTCCGTCAAATTCGGCGATGGCAACCGTTATGGCCTGATCGGCGCCAACGGCTGCGGCAAATCGACGTTCATGAAAATCCTCGGCGGCGACCTCGATCCGTCGGGCGGCAACGTCATGCTCGACACCAACGAGCGCCTGGGCAAGCTGCGCCAGGACCAGTTTGCGTTCGAAGACATGCGCGTGCTGGACGTCGTGATGATGGGCCACACCGAAATGTGGGCGGCCATGCAGGAACGCGACGTCATCTACGCCAACCCGGACGCCACCGACGACGACTACATGAAGGCCGCCGAGCTGGAAGGCAAAGTCTCCGAGTACGACGGCTACACGGCCGAGTCGCGCGCCGGCGAGCTGCTGCTGGGCGCGGGCGTGGCCATCGAACTGCACCAGGGTCCGATGAGCAATGTGTCGCCCGGCTGGAAGCTGCGCGTGCTGCTGGCGCAGGCGCTGTTCTCGAACCCGGACATCCTGCTGCTCGACGAACCGACCAACAATCTGGACATCAACACCATCCGCTGGCTGGAAGACGTGCTCAACGAGCGCAACTCCACCATGATCATCATTTCCCACGATCGCCACTTCCTGAACCAGGTGTGCACCCACGTGGCCGACATGGATTACGGCACGCTCAAGATCTATCCGGGCAACTACGACGAGTACATGTTCGCGTCCACCCAGGCCCGCAACCAGCAACTGGCCAACAACGCCAAGGCCAAGGAAAAGGTCGCCGAGCTGCAGGACTTCGTGCGCCGCTTTGCCGCCAATAAATCGAAAGCGCGCCAGGCCACGTCGCGCGCCAAGCAGATCGAAAAAATCAAGGTCGACGACATCAAGCCGTCGTCGCGCGCCTATCCGTTCGTGCGGTTCGACGGCGAGAAAAAGCTGCACCGCCTGGCGGTCGAGGTGGACAGCATTTCCAAGACCTACGACCGCACGCTGTTCAACAACTTCAGCATCATGGTCGAAGCGGGCGAGCGCATCGCCATCATCGGTGCCAACGGTGCCGGCAAGACCACGCTGCTGCGCTGCATCGCCGGCGAGCAGGCCAACCTTCAGCCGGATACCGGCCGCGTCAAGTGGGCCGAGAATGCCAACGTGGGCTACATGCCGCAGGATCCGACCGAGGAATT
>JBEVMD010000519.1:0-3639 GCA_040508835.1 Duganella sp.
CCGCCGGCGACGCCGGCGCCCGGCGGGGAACGCCGCTGGCGCGGCCGCCAGCGGCAGCGGCAGCGGCAGCCAGCATCAGCCGCCGGCGGGAAGAAGAAAACACGCGCATGACGACCATCTTTCACAAACCCAGGGCTGGCCATTCAATCACGGCGCGTGACCAAAAGTGAATCGTTAAATGGCGACCGCGGCGATTTAATCACGCTTTTGCGTATTTGCAGCAATGGCGGAGGAAGCGGGCCGCCGGTCAGTCTTACGGTTAACGGGACAGCACAGTTCCGGCAACATCACGGAGACGACATGCATCAATTCAGGAACCTGGCCCCGGCCGGCGCCATCCGGCAGGCACTGCGGACCCTGACGCCCCTGGCGGCCCTGGCCACATGGTCGGCGCTGCCGGCAATGACGACGCTGTCGGCAATATCGGCACTGTCGGCGCCAGCCGCCGCCGCCGTCATCGGCGTCAACACCCCCGCTTCGGACATATCGGCCGCGCGCCTGGCCGAGCTGCCGGCCGCACAGCGGCAGGCGTGGTCGGAGTACATCGCCCGGTCCGCCAGGCAGATGCAGTTCGACCGCGCCACGCTGGCGGCCGAGCTGCGCGCCGGCGATACCGCGCCGCCACCGCCCGTGGCCGGCAGCGGCAAGATGTCCCTGACCCGGGAGGCCGCCTGGTATGGCTCGGCGGCCGCGCGCGCGATGGCCGACACCATCGTCAGCTTCCAGACCCCGTCCGGCGGCTGGAGCAAGAACCAGGACCGCACCGGGCCGCCGCGCCAGCGCGGCCAGCGCTACGCCAACGACGCCGAAACCATGCAGCTGGACACGGGCAGCTTCGACGCCCCGCGCGACCGCTACTGGACCTTCGTCGGCACGCTCGACAACGGCGCCACCACCAGCGAAATGCGTTTTCTCGGCAAGGTGCAGGCGCAGCTGCCGGGTCACGACGGCGACGCCTACCGCGCCAGCATCGTCAAGGCGATCGCGTATTTGCTGATGGCGCAATACCCGAACGGCGGCTGGCCCCAGAACTACCCGCTCGAAGGCGGTTTCCATGACGGCATCACCTTCAACGACAACGCGGTGGCCGAAGCGGCCGGCATCCTGGAAGATATTGCCGAAGGCCACGCGGACTTCGCGTTCGTACCGGCCGCCCTGCGGCAGACAGCGGGCGCCGCCAGCGCGCGCGCGCTGCAACCCATCCTCGATGCGCAAGTCGTTGTCGACGGCAAGAAAACCGGGTGGCCGCAGCAGGTGGACGCCATCACGCTGCAGCCGATCTCGGCGCGCAATTACGAGATGCGCTCGCTGGCCAGCGCGGAAAGCGCCGAGGTGCTGCTGTTCCTGATGCGCCAGCCGAATCCGGCGCCGGAAGTGACCGCCGCCATCGACGCGGGCGTGGCCTGGCTCAAGGACAAGGCCATCCATGGCAAGGCGTTCGTCAAGGTCGGCGACGACGCGGGCCGCAAGCTGGTCGACCAGCCGGGCGCCGGTCCGATCTGGTCGCGCAACTACGACGTCGCAACGGGCGTGCCCATCTTTGGCGACTGGGACAAGTCGATCCAGGACGATGTGAACGATATTTCCAAGGGCCGCCGCAACGGCTACTCCTGGTACAACGCCGCGCCGCAGAAGGCGCTGCAGGCCTACCAGACTTACCAGGCTGACCGGGCCAACCGGGCGAACCGGGCACAGCTGGCGCCGCAGCCGGCCGCCAGCCAGGTCGCCGGCATCGAACCCGGCTGGCTGACCGTGCCGGTCCGCCCCGCCGCCACGTTCGCGCCCGACGCCCTGCCCGCGCGTGCGGCCGTGCTGCCCTGGCTCGACTACGTGGCCGCCGCCCAGATCGCGGACATGAGCCGGCGGCCGATCCAGCTGTCCACCGGCTCCAACCTGTCCGAGATCTCGTCGAACTGGGTGGCCGCCACGTTTTACGTGGGCGCGGCGCGGCTGGCGCGCGTCTCGACCGACACGGCCACCCTGCGCTTTCTCACCGCCACGGCCGAACATTACAACTACGCGCTGCGCGGCGCCCGCGCCGAACGCACGCTGCTCAACGCCGACGACGTGGCCATCGGCGACCTGTACCAGGAACTGTATGCGCGCCGCGGCCAGCCGGGCGTGCTGATGCCGCTGCAGCAGCGGCTCGACTACATGCTGCCGCACCTGGCCCGCCAGCACGACACGCCGGCCCTGGTCTGGTGGTGGTGCGACGCGCTGTACATGGCGCCGCCCGTGCTGGCGCGCCAGTCGGCGCTGACCGGCAACCCCGCCTACCTGCAGGCGATGGACCGGGAATGGCGCCGCACGGCCGCGCGCCTGTGGGTGCCGCAGGACCGGCTGTTCCTGCGCGACGAGCGCTTCAAGGACCGCGACCACCTGGGCGCCGGCGGCAAGCCGGTCTACTGGGCGCGCGGCAATGGCTGGGTGATGGGCGGCCTGGCGCGCACGCTGGAGACCATGCCTGCCGATTTTGCGGGCCGCGCGTTTTACACGGACCTGTTCCGGCAAATGGCGGCGCGCATCGAACAATTGCAGCAGGCGGACGGCCTGTGGCGCAGCGACCTGAACGACCCGAACGCTTTCCCGGAAGCGGAAACCTCGGGGTCGGCCTTTTTCGTGTATGCGCTGGCCTGGGGCATCAACCACGGGCTGCTCGAACGGGCCGCGTACCAGCCGGCCGTCACGCGCGGCTGGGCGGCGCTCCACCGCCACATCCTGCCCAATGGCCTGGTGGGCGCGGCGCAAAAGACGGGCGACCGCCCGGTGCCCACGCAGGCGGACGACGTGGGCCCGTACGCGACCGGCGCCTACCTGCTGGCGGGCCTGGAAATCATGGACCTGCACGGCCCCGCGCAGCCGCTGCCCGAGGCGCCGCCCGCACGCGACAGCGCAGCGGTCATCGCGGCCACCACGCCGCAGCCGGTGCTGCCGAAGACCGTGGCGGGGCCGGCCGAACAGGCGCGCCGCGAGCAGGAAATGCGCGCCACGCGCGCGCTGTCGTACGATCCGGCGGTGCTGCGGCCATGAACAAAACATCCCCGTCTTCCGCCCGTCGCACGGCGCTCAAACGCCTGGGCAGCGCGGCGGCCCTGCTGCCGCTGGCCCTGCCTGCCGCGCGCGCCGAGGCGCCGGCGGCCGGGCAAGCTGGCGGCGCGATTGCCAGCAGTGGCAGCAGTGGCAGCAGTGGCAGTGGCAGTGGCAATAGTAATGGCAGCAGTGGCAGTGGCAGTGGCAGTGGCAGTGGCAGTGGCAGCGGCAGCGGCAGCAGCATAAGCGCCAGCGGCCGCATTGGCAGCGGCGACCCGGCCGGCACCGGCGCTGCGGCAAGTCCCGCCACCACCGCCGCCACCGCGCCCACGGCATGGACCGATCCACGTACCGGCCACCGCATCGTGCGCATCACCAGCGAACCCGGCTGCGGCGTGCCATATTTCTACCGCCATGCTTACACGCCTGAGGGCGACGTCATGGTCATCAAGTCGCCGTCCGGCATTGCGGCCGTGCGCCTGCGGGACTGGACGACGTCGCCGCTGATCCGGGGCGACGGCATCGAGCTGCTGTTCATGCTGCGCACCACGCGCGAAGCCGTGTACACGGTGGTCGATCCCGGCGCCGGCCAGCCGGCCGACCGCCCTA
>JBEVMD010000291.1:0-4589 GCA_040508835.1 Duganella sp.
TGGCCCTTCAGCCCGCCCAGCATGCCCTGCAGCCAGAACGACTCGCGGATGCCTTCGGAGATCACCGCGCCGGGCCGGTTGTAGCCGTAGAACGGCAGCGTCAGGTCCTTGAAAAATTGCGAGCGGTCGGCCAGCACGCTCTCGCGGATGCCGTCGAACACGGACAGCGGCAGGCCGTTCGGGTTGGTGTCGGACTTGACCATCTGCGGCGGCACCGCCGAGATCAGCGCAGCCTTCTTGACGCGGCCGGCGCCGTGGCGGGCGATGTAGCGCGCCACTTCGCCGCCGCCGGTGGAGTGGCCCACCAGCGTGGCGTCGCTGATGTCGAGCGCGTTGAGCAGCGTGGCCAGGTCGTCGGCGTACGTATCCATGTCGTTGCCGGTCCATGGCTGGCTGGACTGGCCATGACCGCGGCGGTCATGGGCGATCACGCGGTAGCCTTTGCTGGCCAGGAAAATCATCTGGTCTTCCCAGGCGTCGCCCTGCAGCGGCCAGCCGTGGCTGAACACCACGGCGGGGCCGGTGCCCCAGTCCTTGAAGTGGATGCGGGTGCCGTCTTCGGTGATAACGCTATCGACTGCGAGTTTGCTGTTTGCCATGTGAAGCTCCTAGTGTGTGGTGGGATCCTGCTCATGCAGTGTAGTCAGCACACGACGGTAAAGCTCCTGCCAAAAGGCCAGCCCCGCTCTCAACGTTTGGGTGGGGCGTCCCTGGTGACGCTGACGGCAATCGGATCGCTCGACGGAAAACTTTCCTTCAGCGCTTCGTCGAGCGCATCGTTTTCGTGCTTGGTAGCCGTATCTTGCTTGGCTGGTGGGTGGGCAGGCTTGACGGCGGGTTGTTTCATGACGGACCTTTCTGGTGCGGGGGGTTAATTGACGGTGCCGGGCGTGCCATCGTAGTTGAGCGGCAGCCAGTCGTACGTGCCGGCGGTTTCAGTGGTCTTGCGGATGCGGCCCAGGCCGGGGAAGGCAATGTGCGCTGCGCCAACCAGTGTATGCTCGTTCGACAGCGATTGCAGCAACCGTGCGCGGGTGGCGGCGGCGTCGGCTTCGCTGCTGTCGTACTTGACGGTCGCTTCCGGATGCTGGAGCTGGATCGCGGTCACGTGCACGATGTCGCCCCAGATCAGCAACTGCTGGCCGCCGCTCTGCACGCGGTACATGGCGTGGCCGGGCGTGTGGCCGGGCGCCGGCAGCGCGTCGATCCCCGCTTCCAGCTGGCCGAACTGCCGATACGGTTCGTAGCGCTTGGCGGCCTGGTACGGCGCCACGGCGGCCCTGGCGGCGTCAAAAAACGTGGACAGGAAATCGGGCGCGCTGGCCTGATTGGCGGGCGTGAGCCAGTAATCGGCCTCGGTCTGCGACAGGCGCAGCACGGCGTTAGGAAACGCGGCCTTACCCTGCGACATGATGCCGCCCGCGTGGTCCTTGTGCAGGTGGGTGAGCAACACTTCGTCGACCTGTTCCGGCCGGTAGCCGGCAGCGCGCAGGTTGGTCATCAGCTTGTCGCAGCATGCGCCGTACAGCACGCCGGCACCGGCATCGACCAGGATCAGCTTTTTGCCGGTGTTGATCAGGAACGCGTTGATGGAGCCTTGCACGGGCGCCGTCAGGTCGGCCCGGTCGAGGTCCTGCGCGATGGCCTTGGCCGCGATATGGGTCATCACGGTGTCGATGGGAAAGGGATGGCTGCCGTCGGACAGCGCGGTGATTTCGAAGTCGCCCAGCATGGTGCGGTAGTAACCGGGCGCCTGGGTCTTGACCATGGGCGCGGCGGCCTGGCTGGCCACCGCCGCCAGCAGCGCGCACGCGGCCAGCAGTGGCAGCAGCAGTGATTTATTGAGTTTCACGGAAAAAATCCTTTACGTCTCGATGGGAATGGACCGATGGTAAAGGACGGGGCCGGCGGCGTAACCTCCATTAAGGCGGGGTGAAGAATCCCGCTTAAATTGAAAACGTCAGAGTTCGGTTTCCGCTTCATCGATGGCTTCGCGCACTTCATCGGCAAAGCCGAACTGCACGTCGTGGCCGCCGGGGCCGTCCTGGTAGAAGAAGTGCACGGGGCCGTCTTCGTCAGCCACGATCCAGGCATCGGCTTCTGCGCGGCTCTGGTGGTTGCCGATGCGGGCGATGTCGATAGTCTGGCGCACGCCAGGCGTGAGCAGGTTCTTGACCACATCCTTGGTGCGTGGCGTGGCGACGGGAACGTAATGGGCGGTGTGACGGTCGATCATGGTGACTCCTTGTAATGGTGGCTCCCCCGAGTCTACCTTGCGTTGTCCCTGCACACACCTGCCATTGGCCCAGTTGGGTGCGCGAGGTCACAGTGCGCGGCGCGATGACGGCGCCGGCTGCACCCCATACGCGGCATATTCGGCATCGATCCCGGGCTCGGCGGCGCGCGCGGACTGGAGGTCCGCCTTGCCTGCCGCATGCAGGCCGAGACGCTGCCTGGCCACACCCCGCACGAACAGGGAATTGGCCAGGTCCGGCCGCAGCGCCAGCGCGGCATCGAGCTGCCTGACCGCTTCCGCTTCGCGTCCCAGTTGCAACAGGATGAACCCGCTGGTATCGAGATAAATGGCCGACGCCGGCTCTTTGCTCAATGCCTGCTGCGCCAGCTCCAGGGCCGTGGGCAAAGCCACGCCATGCGTGGCGAGCAGCCATGCGATGTCGTTTTGCTGGCTCGCTGCGGCGCTGCTGCTGCGGGCAGTGGCAATATCGGCGTCCGCCAGCGGGGATTTACCTGCCCGGGCATACGCCACGCCCCGTTGCGCCATCAACATCGGCAGTTCATCGGTTCCACTGGCATGCGTGATTGCCGCGCCATAGGTTGCAGCTGCCGCGTCCGGTCTGCCATCGGCCAGCTCCCATCGCGCCCGCTCGCGCAGCACGGTCAGCGGATCGGCGGTGAGGGCCAGGGAGGAGTCGAAGTCCCGTTCGCGTCCTGCGCGGTCGCCGCGCGAGCGCTGCAGTGCGCGGTTCAGATACAGGATGGCGTCGGGCGCGGCTGCCACACCGCGGTTCAGCGCCGCCATGGCCTGGTCATGATCACCCTGCCGGTCGTGGATGCCAAACATGGCCATATAGGTCAATGGCTGGTCCGGGTGCGCTGTGGCCATGGCTTCGAGTTGCTGGAGCGCTTCGGTATCCTGCTTCATCTTGATCAACACGCGCGCGAGAAGCAACTGCCCCGGATAAAAGTCCGGTTCGATTTGCACCGCGCGCCGGGCACTGGTCAGTGCATTCTGTAATTGCTTGCGTTCGATGGCAATCAGGGTGCGCGAGCGCAACATGGTGGCCGACGCGGGCGCCAGCATTGCCGCCCGTTCCAGGTCCTGGTCCGCCAACTGCGGTTTGCCGTCACTGTGGTGGGCGTAGGCGCGCAACGCATAGGCCTCGGCATTGTTGGGCTGCCTTGCAATGAGCAGATCGAGGCTGGTCAACGCCGCAGAATAGTTACCGGCCGCCACATTTTTTTCTGCCTCCTGAAGTACCGCCGCGCCATCGGGAACGGCAGCGGGACCGCCGGTGCTGTGGTCGTTCCCCAGGTGGGACAGGGTGCGCAGCATGAACAGGATAAGGACCAATACCGCCCAGCCCCAGCGCCAGCTGTAGCCGCTACGCGCAGGTGATTTGTACTGCGATGCTGCGCGCTTCTGGCCGAGCAAGGCCAGGGCGCGCCGCCAACCGGGCATGGCTTCGTTCAGCCGGCGCCAGTGGACGATGGTATCGACATCCGCCACCATGGCCAGCCAGTGCGGAAAGCGTGCGATCATCATTTCCAGCGTGTGCGCATGGAGCGCCAGTTCACGCCAGGTGGGCGGCATATCCGTCACGCGCAAGCGTTGCAGCAGCTGGCGCTGGTGATTGGCGTCATCGTCGCTTTGCGCGTCGAACAGCGCGCGCTCGTCGATGGCCAGGTCGAGCAGCGCGCCGGCCTGGCCCAGGCGCTGTACGCGGCGGCGGTCGGCGGCCCAGTCGAATACCTCGACGGCAGCCACCAGCAGCGCTTCGTGACCGGGTCGCCACCGTTCAGCGAGCAGGATGGCCACGCGCAATTCGAATTGTTGACGGGCGTCGATACCGAACAGGCGCAGATCGACCAGGCTCTCCTGCAATGCGCGCTGCCACGGGGCATCGCTCTCGATCGGGACGCCGGTTGCTTCGGCCAGTTGCGGCAGGCGCAGGCAAAATTCGTCAAAGACGGCATTGCCCAGCGCTATCGGGTCTTCTGCCTGCGGCAGCGCAGTAGCGTGCGGCAGCGGGTCGAACGGCGGTAACGCTGCATGGTCCACCGGCGTAGCGGCGTCGGCTGCCGGCGGCGCCGGGTGGGCGTCGGCGTCGTCTGCCGGCGGCGCTGCCTTGACGGTCGGTGCTGCGGCGGCCGGCGCTCCGGCAGGCGCAGGGTCGGCGTCGGCAAACGCTTCGGGATGGCGCACCCAGAACAAGGCCGCCTCGTAGGCTGCACGCAGTTCCTGGAAGCCGTCGAGATCGCGTTCCTGGTCGATCAGCTTGAGCTCGCGCGCATAGGCGCGCCGGATCGCGCGTTCGTCGGCATCGGCCGCCAGCGCCAGCCGCTGCAAA
>JBEVMD010000338.1:0-3477 GCA_040508835.1 Duganella sp.
GTCGACATGTCGGCCTGTTCGAACGGCTGGAACAGGCGCTGCTGCTGCTCCGGCGTCATGCCGATGCCGGTGTCGCGCACGACGATTTCCAGCGCGGTGCCGCGCAGCGCCAGGCACACCACCACCTCGCCGGCCACCGTGAACTTGAGGGCGTTGTTGACCAGGTTGGTGATGATCTGGCGGATGCGCATGGCGTCGCCCACGATGCGCTCCGGGAAATCGGCCGGCGCATCGATGGTCAGTTCCACGCCCGGCTTGCTGCCCGACGACAGCATGGTGGTTTCCGCCGCCTCGATCAGCGCGTGGGTGTCGAAGGCCACGTGCTCGATCTGGATCTTGCCCGCCTCGATCTTGGAAAAGTCGAGGATGTCGTTGATGATGTGCAGCAGCGAGCGCCCGCACGATTCGATCAGCTCCAGGTAGCCGCGCTGCTCGCCCGACAGCCGCGTGTTGCCCAGCAGGTGAGAGGCGCCCAGCACCGCGTTCATCGGGGTGCGGATCTCGTGGCTCATGTTGGCCACGAACTCGCTCTTGGCGCGGCTGGCCGCTTCCGCCAGCTTTTCGTTGGCCGCCTGGGCGATCTCGATCTGCTTGCGCTGCGAGATATCGGTGACCAGGATGTGGAAGCCGCGCACGCGGCCGTCGCCATCGACGTCGGGAATAAAATCGGTCATGAAGTGCTGCGGCCAGCCGGGACGGTCGAAGGCCTGCTCGAAGTGCACGCTGGCGCCATCGAGCACGCGCGCGATGCGCCCGCGCAGCACGTCGTACACGTCCTCGCCCAGCACCTCGGCCATGTGGCGCCCGATCATGGCGTCCGGCTCCAGGCCCAGGATGCGCAGGTGGGCGCTGTTGGCGAAGCGGTACACGTGCTGGCGGTCCACGTACGCGATCAGCGCCGGACTGTTGTTGGCGATGGTGCGCAAAAACTTTTCGCTGTCGTGCAGCTTGCGCTGCACCGCCTGCTCCTGCGTGACGTCCTGCATCACCACCACGGCGCCCAGCGCGCGGCCGTCGGCCGCCACCAGCAGGCGCCCGGAACACAGCATCACGCGCGGTGCGGCGCCATCGGCGCGCACGACGATGCCCTCGTTCTGCACCGTCATGCCGGCCAGCGCGCGCCGCAGCGGCACTTCGTCGGGCGGCAGCGGCGTCTTGCCGTCCAGGCGGAACAGCGAGAAGTGCGGCGCCCAGTCGCGCGCGCGCACGGCGTCGTGGTCCATGCCGTGCACTTCGCGGCTCATGCGGTTGAACAGCGTGAGCGTGCCGTCGGCGTCGCAGGCCACCACGCCCACGTCGATCGCATCGAGGATGGTGGACAGCAGCGCGCGGTCTTCCTCGCGCGCCTGTTCCAGCGCGATCCGCTCTTCGAGCATGGTGCGCACGGCTTCCTCGCTGCGCGACTTGTCCGCCAGCGTGGCCGCCAGCGCCTCGGTGCGCTGCGCAACCTTGTGTTCGAGGGCGACGTTGAGTTCATTGAGCTCGTCGCGCTTGGCCGCCAGCCGCGCCAGCAGCGCGTCGAACGCGCGGGTGAGCGTGTGGACTTCGTAAAAGCCGCCCTGCACCGACAGCGTGGTGTCGGGTGCATGCTCGATGCGGCGCGCCGCTTCGGCGGCGGCCAGCAACGGCGCCGTCAGCCGCCGCGCCAGCAGCCAGCCGCACAGCGCGAACACCAGCGTGAGCGCGATGCCGATCTGGTAGATGCGGCGCTGCATGTTGACCACGTGCGCGTAGGCGCTGTCCGCGTCCTGGCGCGCCAGCACGGTCCAGCCCATGCCCGGGTAGTCGCCCTTGCCGTGGGTGGCATAACGGGCCGTGATATAGCGCTTGCCGTCCACCCATTGCAGTTCGACGGGGGCTGCGGCGGGCGCCGGCCCCGCGGACGTGGCGGGCGCCATCGGCAGCGCGCCCGGCGCCAGCCGTTCGAGCTTGATGCCCACCGCGTCGTCGGGCCCCATCAGCACCGTGCCGTCGGCGGACAGCATCATGATGTCCACCGGGCGGTCGGCCACGGGTGCGTTGAACATGCGGCCCAGCTGGCCGATCCAGCCCCAGCTCAGGTGCGCGCCCAGCACGCCGGAACCTTCGCCGGCCGCCACGCGCACCGGAAACGCCAGGTCGACAAAGCGCTGCGGATTGCCCCGATCGAGCGGCAGGTGCTTGGCCAGCAGCTTGGCGTCGTGCACGTCGTGCACGTACACGCCCTGGGCGGCGTCGATGAACCAGGGCCGCTTGGACACGTCCACGCCTTCGAGCATGCCGCCGGTGCTGGCCAGCACGGTGCCGTTGGCGGCGGCCAGGCCGATCCATGCATACTGGGGGGCGGACGTCTGCACCTGTTCGAGCAGGGCGCGCCGTTCGGCGGCGTCGCTGACGCTGGCGTAGGCGCGGTCGATGCGTTCGGCCAGCTGGCGCACCTCGTGGTAGCGGGTGGCCATGTTGTCGTCGATCATGTCGGCTGCCGTGCGGGCCCGCTCGGCCAGGATGCCGCCCACGGTGTGCTTGATGTCGGTGGTGGCGATGTTGCCAACGATCCACACCATCAGCCCGGTGATGAGCAAGGTGGCGACGGCAATCACAATTGTCAGCAGGGTGCTCAGGCCGGGCAGGCGGCGGCTGTCGGTCACGCTCATAGTAGTACCTACCGGTTTGATGTCTCTGGGAAAGTCTATCACAGGCCCTGCCAGCCCAGCGCGACAACCGGTGGCGATCGATTTTTTCAGGGCCCGCCAGCACAGGACTGTCGCGGTAGCGGAAGGCGCCGTCGGCGATCGGGTTGGCGTACAGCGGGCAATCGCTGCCTGCGATGCTGGCGTCACCGCTGGCCGGGGGACGCACCTTCTGCTGCCGTTACACTCGCTTACAAATATCGCTTGCTATTCAATCGCGTGCTATGTATTATTCGTTCATGGGCGCTGCGAACGGTACCAAACCAAAACACCCAACGACAGCGCCAAACACCTGTAAGCATTAAAATTGCAAAGTTGTTCCCTTATTCACTGTCGTCTCTGAAAGGAATACATCATGTCGATCGAAAAAGTTCTCTACCGCGCTACTGCAACCGCCACCGGCGGCCGTGAAGGCAAAGCCGTCTCGTCGGATAACGTGCTGGACGTCAAGCTGACCACGCCAAAAGAACTCGGTGGCGCCGGCGCCGCCGGCACCAACCCCGAGCAGCTGTTTGCTGCCGGTTACTCGGCCTGCTTCCTGGGTGCGATGAAATTCGTCGGTGGCCGCGACAAGATCGCCGTACCGGCCGACGTCTCGATCGAAGGCACCGTGGGCATCGGCCCGATCCCGACCGGTTTCGGCATCGAAGTGGAACTGAAAATTTCGCTGCCAGGCATGGACCGCGAGACCGCCCAGAAACTGGTCGACGCCGCCCACATCGTGTGCCCGTACTCGAACGCCACCCGTGGCAACATCGACGTCACGCTGACCATCGTTTAAGCTCAGCCGCAGTAACGCAAAAGCCGG
>JBEVMD010000364.1:0-13707 GCA_040508835.1 Duganella sp.
CACCTGCCACGTCGCACCTGCCAAGTCGCACCTGCCACATCGCACCTGGCCCATCGCACCTGCCTGCTCTGCCAGCGGCAATCGCCGTCCGGAATCCCGCCCCGCCCTGAAAAGGCGGACAATGGCGCCTTACCTTTTTTCATACCCTCATCATGTCCACGACCATTACCGCGCCCTGGCGCCCGCCCTCCAACATCAATCCGCGCGTGCTCACGCTCGCGCTGGCCGTCATCGTGCTGGGCGCCTGGTATCTCGGCCACGCCGTCGGCCCGCGCCAGTCCGCGCTGTACGTGGTCGGCGCGCTGCTGGGCGTCACGCTCTACCACGCGGCCTTCGGCTTCACCTCCGCGTGGCGGGTGTTCATTGCCGACGGCCGCGGCGAAGGACTGCGCGCGCAGATGGTGATGCTGGCCGTCGGCGTGGCATTGTTCTTCCCGGTGCTGGCGGCAGGCTCGCTGTTCGGGGAACCGGTCAAGGGACTGGTGGCGCCGGCCGGCACGTCGGTGGTGGTGGGCGCTTTCATCTTCGGCATCGGCATGCAGCTCGGTGGCGGCTGCGCGTCCGGCACCCTGTACACGGTGGGTGGCGGCAGCACCCGCATGATCGTCACCATGCTGGCTTTTATTGGCGGCTCGCTGATCGGCACGGCCCACATGCCGTTCTGGACGTCGCTGCCGCAACTGGCGCCCATCTCGCTGGTCAAGTCGCTGGGCGTGGCGCCCGCGCTGGCGCTGAACTGGCTGGTGTTCGCGCTGATCGTGGCAGTCACCGTGGTGGTGGAAAAGCGCCGTCATGGCAAACTGGTGGCCGCCCACGTGCAACCCGATCATACCGCGCGCTGGCTGCATGGCCCATGGCCGCTGGTGGCCGGCGGCATCGCGCTGGTGCTGCTCAACTTTGCCACGCTGGCCTTGGCGGGCCGGCCCTGGGGTGTGACGTCCGCGTTCGCCCTGTGGGGCGCCAAGGCGGCCACACTGGCCGGGGTGGATGTCGCCAGCTGGACCTACTGGTCGGTGCCGGCCAACGCCGCCACGCTCACGGCGCCGGTGATCGAGGACGTGACGTCGGTGATGGACATCGGCATCGTGTTTGGCGCCATGATCGCGGCCGCGCTGGCAGGCCGTTATGCGCCGGTGTGGCGCGTGCCATTGCGTTCGCTGGTGGCCGCAGTCGTCGGCGGCCTGCTGCTCGGCTACGGCGCGCGCCTGGCGTACGGCTGCAATATCGGCGCCTACTTCAGCGGCATCGTCTCGGGCAGCCTGCACGGCTGGCTGTGGCTGGTGGCGGCGTTCATCGGCAACGTATTCGGTACCCGGTTGCGGCCGCTATTCGGGCTGGAAGTGGAGCGGGTGAAGCCGACTGCCTGCTGACATCGTCGCGAAAAAAAAGAGAGAATGTAAAGGATGGATGGAAGCGCTCAGCGAGGATGACCAGGTGTCCGAGAAAACTGTCGTCGATGCCGGACAAATCGCGCTCGCCCTGGGCGGGATGTCCGTGCAGCGGGCAGACCGGCCGAGCGATACAAAAGACGGCATCTGCCCCAGGTACTATCCGGACTATTTTCAGCAAGCCATCGATCGACCAGGTGGCCGCGACACGGTGCATAAAAAATGCCGCTCAGCGCACGCTGAACGGCATCCCGGGCAACCGGTAAAGACAGCTTTTTGGCAGCTTATCTTGCAGCTTATCTTGCAGCTTATTTTTTGCGCGGTGGCGGCAGATCGGTGCACGAACCTTCGTACACTTCGGCCGCCATGCCGATCGACTCGCCCAGCGTCGGGTGCGGGTGGATGGTCTTGCCGATGTCGGTGCCGTCGCAACCCATTTCGATGGCCAGCGCGATTTCACCGATCATGTCGCCGGCATGCGTGCCGACGATGGTGCCGCCGATGATGCGGTGGGTTTCAGCGTCGAACAGCAGCTTGGTGAAGCCCTCGGCGCGGCCGTTGGCCACGGCGCGGCCCGAAGCGGCCCATGGGAAGTGGCCCTTCTCGACCTTGATGCCCTTGGCTTTCGCTTCGTCCTCGGTGATGCCGGCCCATGCCACTTCCGGATCGGTGTACGCCACCGATGGAATCACCTTCACATCGAAGTGCGACTTCTGGCCGGCGGCAGCTTCCGCTGCCACGTGGCCTTCGTGCACGGCCTTGTGCGCCAGCATCGGCTGGCCCACCAGGTCGCCGATGGCGAAGATGTTCGGCACGTTGGTGCGCATCTGGCTGTCGACCGGGATGAAGCCGCGGTCGGTGACGACCACGCCCGCCTTGTCGGCAGCGATCTTCTTGCCGTTCGGGCTGCGGCCCACGGCGACCAGCACCAGGTCGTAGACCTGCGGCGCCGGCGCAGGAGCGCCAGCTTCGGCGGCTTCGAACGTGACCTTGATCCCTTCGGGCAGCGCTTCCACGCCGACCGTCTTGGTCTTGGTCATGATGTTATCGAAGCGCTTCTCGTTGAATTTCTGCCAGACCTTGACCGCGTCGCGGTCGGCGCCCTGCATCAGGCCGTCCATCATTTCGACCACGTCGATGCGCGCACCGAACGTCGAGTACACGGTGGCCATTTCCAGGCCGATGATGCCGCCGCCGATGACCAGCATGCGTTTCGGGATCTGGCGCAGTTCCAGGGCACCGGTTGAATCGACGATGCGCGGATCCGCCTTTTCCTTACCTTGGACGAACGGCAGGTTGACCACGGAAGAACCGGCAGCGATGATCGCCTGCTTGAACTGCACCACTTTCTTGGTGCCATCCGCTGCAGTGACTTCGATGTGGTTCGCGCTCAGGAACTGGCCCACGCCGGTGACGATTTGCGTCTTGCGCGCCTTGGCCATGCCGGCCAGACCGCCCGTCATGTTCTTGATCACGCCTTCCTTGTACGCGCGCACCTGGTCGATATCGATGGTGGGCTTGGCGAACGTCACGCCGGTCTTGGACATGTGCTGGGTTTCGTCGATGACGGACGCCACGTGCAGCAAGGCTTTCGATGGAATGCAGCCGACGTTCAGGCACACGCCGCCCAGCGTTTCGTAACGCTCGACGATCACGGTGTTCAGGCCCAGGTCCGCAGCGCGGAAGGCAGCCGAGTAACCGCCAGGACCGCCGCCCAGCACCATCATGTCGCAGTCGACATCGACCTGGCCAGTGTAGCTGCCGCCGACCGGCGCCGGCGACTGGGCAGCGGCCACGGGGGCCGGTGCAGCAGCAGGCGCAGGGGCCGCAGCGGCAGGTGCCGAAGCAGCAGGTGCAGCGTCGCCGGCAGCCGCATCGATCACCAGCATCGCCACGCCTTCCTTGACCTTGTCGCCCACTTTCACCAGCACCTGCTTGACCACGCCGGCGTGCGACGATGGCACTTCCATCGACGCCTTGTCCGATTCCACGGTGATCAGGGACTGATCGACCTTGATCGTGTCGCCGATCTTGACCATCACTTCGATTACTTCAACTTCTGCGAAGTCGCCGATATTCGGCACTTTCACTTCTGTGCTCATGGTCGCTCCTTACAGCAGAATTTTGCGCATGTCGCCGAGCACTTCGCTCAGGTACACGGAGAAGCGAGCGCCCATCGCGCCGTCGACCACGCGGTGGTCGTACGACAGCGAGGTGCCCATCATCAGGCGTGGCTGGAAGGCCTTGCCATCCCATACCGGCTTGATCGATGCCTTGGACAAGCCCAGGATCGCCACTTCCGGCGCGTTGACGATCGGCGTGAAGTGCGTACCGCCGATGCCGCCCAGCGACGAGATGGTGAAGCTGGCGCCCTGCATGTCGGCCGGTTTCAGCTTGCCTTCGCGCGCCTGCAGCGACAGTTCCGTCATTTCGCGGGCGATCTGCGACACCGATTTCTGGTCGGCGTTCTTGATCACGGGGACCACCAGGCCATTCGGCGTGTCCGCCGCGAAGCCGATGTTGTAGTACTGCTTGAGGATCAGGTTCTCGCCCTTGGCGTCGAGCGACGCGTTAAACGACGGGAACTTCTTCAGCGCAGCAACCGACGCCTTGATCACGAAGGCCAGCATGGTGAGCTTGGCGGCATCCTTGTTCTTGGCGTTGGCGTTGTTGGTGTCGACGCGGAACGCTTCCAGGTCGGTGACATCCGCTTCGTCGAACTGCGTGACGTGCGGGATCTGCACCCAGTTGCGGTGCAGGTTCGGGCCACTGATCTTCTTGATGCGCGACAGCGGCAGCAGCTCGGTCGGACCGAACTTGGTGAAGTCCAGCGACGGCCATGGCAGCACGTTGAAGTTGCCGCCACCGGCGTTGGACGACGCCGCGCCTGACGGTGCAGCGATGCTGCCGGCGATCACGCCCTTGACGTAGTTCTGCACGTCGATCTGCGTGATGCGGCCTTTCGGACCGGAACCTGGCACCTTGCCCAGGTCGACGCCCAGTTCGCGCGCGAACGTGCGGATCGATGGCGAAGCGTGTGCCAGTTTGCCGGTCTGGACCGAGCCTTGCGATGCGGCTGCAGCTGGAGCTCCTGCGGCAGCCGGCGCTGGCGCAGGAGCGGCAGCGGCTGGCGCAGCGCCTGGGGCAGGTGCTGGTGCAGCAGCAGGTGCGGCAGCAGCAGGTGCGGCAGCCGCTGGTGCAGCGCCAGCCGCAGCGTCGACCACGAACACGATGGTGCCCATGGCAACCTTGTCGCCCACCTTGACCTTGACTTCCTTGACCACGCCGGCGTGCGACGATGGAATCTCCATGCTGGCCTTGTCCGATTCGACGGTCAGCAGCGACTGGTCGACCTTGATGGTGTCGCCCACCTTGACCATCACTTCGATGACTTCCACTTCCTTGAAGTCGCCGATATCGGGTACGGCGATGTCCACCGGACCGGCAGCGGCGGCAGCCGGTGCAGGTGCAGCAGCTGGTGCTGCAGCGGGCGCCGGGGCTGGCGCGGCGGCGGCAGGAGCGGCAGCAGCTGGCGCAGGTGCAGCAGCAGAGTCTTCGCCTTCCAGCAGCAACAGCAGGCCGCCTTCAGCGATCTTGTCGCCGACCTTGACCTTGATTTCCTTGATCACGCCAGCGGCGGACGATGGAATTTCCATGCTGGCCTTGTCCGATTCGACGGTGACCAGCGACTGGTCCACCTTGATCGTATCGCCGACCTTGACCATCAGCTCGATGACCTCGACTTCCTTGAAGTCGCCGATATCCGGGACTTTGACTTCCACAATGCTCATAGCGTTTGCTCCGTATTCTATTTAGTGTCAGGGGGCTCGTCCAACCGTAGCGAGCGGCCTGCCATCGTCTCGGGTAGCGCAAGCGTACGGAGGTACGCTGAGCAACGCAGAGGCGATGGCGGGTCGCGCAGTAGGTTGTTCGAGTTCCCTGTTATTGGGTCACCGGATTTGGCTTGTTCGGATCGAGGTTGTACTTGGCCACGGCCTGTTCAACCACCGACACATCGATCTTGCCTTCTTCGGCCAGCGATTTCAGTGCGGCGACCGTGATGTAATAACGGTTCACTTCAAAGAATTCGCGCAGCTTGACGCGGCTGTCCGAACGGCCGAAGCCGTCGGTGCCCAGTACGCGGTAGGTACGGTCCTTCGGAATGAAGGCGCGGATCTGTTCCGCAAACGCGCGCATGTAGTCGGTGGTGGCAACGATCGGACCGGTGGTGGCGTTCATCAGCTGCGTCACGTACGGTACGCGCTGTTCCTTGGCCGGGTTGACCAGGTTCCAGCGTTCCGCGTCCTGGCCGTCACGCGCCACCAGCGTCAGCGACGGTGCGGACCAGACGTCGGCCGCGATGTTCCAGTCGTTTTTCAGCAGGTCTTGCGCGGCGATCGATTCGCGCAGGATGGTGCCGGAACCGAGCAGCTGCACGCGCTGCTGCAGCGACTCGTCGCCTTTTTGCAGCAGGTACAGGCCTTTCAGGATGCCCTCTTCCTGGCCCGGCTTGATGCCAGGGTGCGGGTAGTTCTCGTTCATGATGGTGATGTAGTAGAACACATCTTCCTGTTCTTCCACCATGCGGCGCATGCCGTCCTGGATGATGACTGCCAGCTCGTGACCGAAGGTCGGATCGTACGGCATGCAGTTCGGGACTGCAGCGGCAAACAGGTGGCTGTGGCCATCTTCGTGCTGCAGGCCTTCGCCGTTGAGCGTGGTGCGGCCGGCGGTGCCGCCCATCAGGAAGCCACGGGCGCGCATGTCGGCGGCGGCCCAAACCAGGTCGCCGATACGCTGCATGCCGAACATCGAGTAGTACGTGTAGAACGGGATCATCACGCGGTTGTTGGTCGAGTACGAGGTCGCCGCAGCGATCCACGAGCTCATGCCGCCGGCTTCGTTGATACCCTCTTGCAGGATCTGGCCGGCCTTGTCTTCGCGGTAGTACATCACCTGGTCCTTGTCGACCGGCTCGTACAACTGGCCTTGCTGGTTGAAGATGCCCACCTGGCGGAACAGGCCTTCCATGCCGAAGGTGCGCGACTCGTCGACCAGCACCGGCACGATGCGGGCGCCCACGCTCTGGTCTTTCAGCAGCGTGGTCAGGATGCGCACGTACGCCTGGGTGGACGATACTTCGCGGCCTTCGGCGGTTGCGTCCAGCACGTTCTGGAATGCGGAGAGTGGCGGTACCGTCAGCTTTTCGTCCGCTTGCATGCGGCGCGCCGGCAGGTAGCCGCCGAGGGCCGCGCGGCGCTCGTGCAGGTACTTCATTTCCGGTGCGTCGTCGGCTGGCTTGTAGAACGGGATGTCGGCCAGCTGATCGTCCGGAATAGGGATCGAGTAGCGGTCGCGCATTTCGCGCACGGCTTCGTCGGTCAGTTTCTTGGTGTTGTGCGCGGTGTTGCGTGCTTCGCCGTGCTTGCCCATGCCGAAGCCCTTGATGGTTTTCACCAGCAGCACGGTCGGTTGGCCCTTGTGTTCCTGCGCGACCTTGAAGGCAGCGTAGATCTTGTGCGGATCGTGGCCGCCGCGGGTCAGGCGCCAGATGTCGTCGTCGGTCATGTTGGCAACCATCTCGAGCAGCTTGGGATGCTTGCCGAAGAAGTGCTTGCGCACGTACGCGCCGTCTTTCGCCTTGTAGTTCTGGTATTCACCGTCCACGGTGTCCATCATCACTTTGCGCAGGATGCCTTCCTTGTCCTTGGCCAGCAGTGCGTCCCAGCCCGGGCCCCACACGACCTTGACCACGTTCCAGCCGGCGCCACGGAACTCGCCTTCCAGTTCCTGGATGATCTTGCCGTTGCCGCGCACCGGACCGTCCAGGCGTTGCAGGTTGCAGTTGACGACGATGACCAGGTTGTCGAGTTTTTCGCGCGAGGCCATGCCGATCGCGCCCAGCGATTCCGGTTCGTCCATCTCGCCGTCGCCGCAGAACGCCCAGACCTTGCGGTCGGTGGTGTCGGCGATCGAGCGCGCGTGCAGGTACTTCAGGAAGCGCGCCTGGTAGATCGCCATCAGCGGGCCCAGGCCCATCGACACGGTCGGGAACTGCCAGAAGTTCGGCATCAGTTTCGGGTGCGGGTACGACGACAGGCCGCCACCGTCGACTTCGCGGCGGAAGTGCAGCAGCTGGTCTTCGGTCAGGCGGCCTTCGAGGAACGCGCGCGCATACACGCCCGGCGACGAGTGGCCCTGGATGTACAGCAGGTCCCCGCCATGGTTTTCGCTCGGCGCTTTCCAGAAGTGGTTGAAGCCGATGCCCAGCATGTTGGCCAGCGAGGCGAACGAGGACAGGTGACCACCGAGGTCGCCGTCGACGCGGTTGGCCTTGACGACCATCGCCATGGCGTTCCAGCGCATCCACGAGCGCAGTTTTTCTTCGTATTCGAGGTTGCCGGGGCAGTGTTGTTCCTGCTCCAGCGGGATGGTGTTGACGTAAGCGGTGTTGGCGGAGAACGGGATGTCGGAACCGCTTTGGCGGGCCAGGTCGATCAGGCGTTCCAGCAGGTAGTGAGCACGATCAGGGCCCTCTTGTTCCAGCACGGAGGCCAGAGAATCCAACCATTCCTTGGTTTCTTGCGAATCAGGGTCGGGGTTTGCCGGTACCTGGTCGAGTTGAGCTGACATGTGTTAAGTCTCCTGAGTTGAAGGTGCCCGTATGGTGAAGATTTTCGGGCCTGTGGAACGCTGATTATTTACCAATACTTCTATGACGTGTGGGGATTCTAACAGTGATTTTTTGCTTTTTCAAACTATGATAAGCCATTTCACATCGTGAGATTTCCCTATGAAAATCTTGTGCAGCGCAGCATTCGAAATGGCGGGAAATCGGGGCGGCGCCGGCGTTAGCGCTTATAATCTTGCTTCCCTCTTCCAACCCCCATCACCTGGTTAAAACATGTCTGCTCAACTGATCGACGGAATCGCCCTCTCCCAAAAACTGCGCGCTGAAATTGCTGCACGTGCTGCCGCGCTCACCGCCAAGGGCAAACAACCCGGCCTGGCCGTCATCCTGGTGGGCGACGACCCGGCCAGCCATGTGTACGTGCGCAACAAGGTCAAGGGTTGCGAGGAAGCGGGTTTCTATTCGCTCAAGGAACAATACCCGGCCGACCTGACCGAAGTTGCTCTCCTGGAACGTATCGCCGCGCTGAACGCCGATCCGAAGATCCACGGCATCCTGGTGCAAATGCCGCTGCCCAAGCATATCAATCCGCACAAGGTCATTGAGGCGATCTCCACCACCAAGGATGTCGATGGCTACTCGGTGCTGAGCGCCGGCGAGCTGATGACGGGCCTGGAAGGCTTCCGCCCCTGCACGCCGTACGGCTGCATGAAGCTGATCGAAAGCACCGGCGTGGATTTGAAGGGCAAGCACGCGGTCGTGATCGGCCGCAGCAACACTGTCGGCAAGCCGATGGGCCTGCTGCTCTTGCAAGCGAATGCCACCGTCACCATCTGCCACAGTGGCACCCCGGACCTGGGCGTATTTACCCGCCAGGCCGACGTGGTGGTGGCCGCTGTCGGCCGCCGCAACGTGCTGACCGCCGACATGGTCAAGCCGGGCGCCATCGTGATCGACGTGGGCATGAACCGCAACGACGAAGGCAAGCTCTGCGGTGATGTGGACTTTGCCGGCGTGAAGGAAGTCGCAGCGCACATCACGCCCGTGCCGGGCGGCGTGGGACCGATGACGATTACGATGTTGTTGATGAATACGGTAGAAGCTGCCGAGCGCGCTTAACTGCTGACATGGGATCCCCGCCTGCGCGGGGATGACAGATTTGAATTCGCCGGCCCAAAGCCGTCATTCCCGCGCAGGCGGGAATCCAATTTGATTTGGAACTGACATGACCTACGACGCCACCAACCCCCTCCTCGACTTTTCCGGCCTGCCGCGCTTTGACGCCATCCTGGCCGAGCACGTCACCCCCGCGATCGACCACCTGCTGGCCCGCTCGCGCACCATCGTGCAGCAACTGGAAGCGCCGCAGGACGACGTGACCTGGGACACGTTCGTCACGCCGCTGGAAAACGCCACCGAGATGCTGGGCCGCGCCTGGGGCATCGTCAGCCACCTCAACAGCGTGATGGACACGCCCGAGCTGCGCGCCACCTACAACGACAACCAGCCCAAGGTCACCGAATTCTGGACCGAGCTGTCGCAGAACGAAGCGCTGTTCGCCAAGTACAAGGCGCTGCGCGCCTCAAGCAGCTTTGCCAGCCTGGCGCCGGCCCGCCAGCGCATCATCGACAACGC
Source organism: Duganella sp. (assembly GCA_040508835.1). Taxonomy (GTDB): domain Bacteria; phylum Pseudomonadota; class Gammaproteobacteria; order Burkholderiales; family Burkholderiaceae_D; genus Rugamonas. The sequence continues at coordinate 9,655 of JBEVMD010000364.1, forward strand.
CATCCGCGATTTCCGCATGGGCGGCGCCGAGCTGCCGGCCGACAAGAAGGAACGTTTTGCGGCGATCCAGGAAGAACACGCGGCCGTGTCCACCCGCTTCTCGGAAAACGTGCTCGACGCCACCAACGACTACAAGCTGCTGGTCACCGATGAAGCCGAACTGAGCGGCCTGCCCGACGACGTCAAGGCGGCCGCCCACGCTGCCGCGCAAAAGGACGGCAAGCAGGGCTGGCAGTTCTCGCTGCACTTCCCGTCGTATTACCCGATCCTGCAATTTGCCGACCACCGCGCCCTGCGCGAGACGGTGTACCGCGCCAACGCCACCAAGGCGTCGGACCAGGGCGAGGTGTTCAGCAAGAAGGAAGAGTGGGACAACACGCAGAACATCGTCACCCTGCTGCGCCTGCGCGACGAGGAAGCCAAGCTGCTCGGCTATGACAACTTTGCCGAAGTATCGCTGGTGCCGAAGATGGCGCAGTCGCCCGAGCAGGTCATCGCTTTCCTGGAAGACCTGGCCCAGCGCGCGCGCCCGTTCGCGCAGAAGGACCTGGAAGAACTCAGGCAGTTCGCCAAAGACGAACTGGGCATCGACGAGCTGCAGGCGTGGGACATGCCGTACGCGTCCGAAAAACTGCAGGAACGCCGCTACGCGTTCTCGGCGCAGGAAGTCAAACAGTACTTCCCCGAGCATAAAGTGGTCGACGGCCTGTTCCGCCAGATCCAGCAGCTGTTCGCGGTCGACATCAAGCCGGACGTGGCGCCCGTGTGGCACAAGGACGTGCGCTTTTACAGCATCGAGCGCGACGGCGTATTGATCGGCCAGTTCTACCTCGACCTGTACGCGCGCGCGGGCAAGAGCGGCGGCGCCTGGATGGACGACGCCCGTGGCCGCCGTGCCGACCACAACCAGGTGCAAACGCCGGTCGCCTACCTGACCTGCAACTTCACCGAACCGGCCGTGGTCGATGGCGTGGCGCAGCCTTCGCTGTTCACGCACGATGAAGTGATCACGCTGTTCCACGAATTCGGCCACGGCCTGCACCACATGCTCACGCAAGTGGACGAACTGGGCGTGTCCGGCATCTCGGGCGTGGAGTGGGATGCGGTGGAGCTGCCGTCGCAATTCATGGAAAACTTCTGCTGGGAGTGGGATGTGCTCGAGCACATGACGGCCCACGTGACTACCGGCGAACCGCTGCCGCGCGCGCTGTTCGACAAGATGCTGGCCGCGAAAAATTTCCAGTCCGGTCTGCAGACGCTGCGCCAGGTGGAATTCTCGCTGCTCGACATGCACCTGCACTACGATTACGACGCCAGCACCGGTCAAACGGTGCAGCAGCTGATCGACAGCGTGCGCGCCAAATTCGCGCTGGTGGTGCCGCCCGCCTTCAACCGCTTCCAGAACGCGTTCGGCCACATTTTTGCCGGCGGTTACGCGGCCGGCTACTACAGCTACAAGTGGGCGGAAGTGCTGTCGGCCGATGCTTACGCGGCGTTCGAGGAAGCCAAGGCCCTGGGCCCGGCCGCCACGACCGAAGCGGGCCAGCGCTACCTGCAGGAGATCCTGTCGGTCGGCGGCTCGCGCCCGGCGCTGGAATCGTTTACCGCCTTCCGCGGCCGCGAACCGAACATCGACGCCTTGCTGCGCCATAGCGGTATGGCGGCGTAATAGAACAGTTCAACCTTGTACAGGTAGTATCAGCTACCAGCTGTCAATCCGTCATCCCCGCGCACGCGGGAATGACGGATTTGAAGCGAACGCCCTATTCAAAAACTTCCCCATGACCCGCATCGACTTCCACACCAACATCCCCGACAAGATCGCCTACGCGTGCCGCCTGGCGCGCAAGGCGTTTGGCGCCAACCACCGCATCGTGGTGCTGGCCGACGATGCGGCGCAGCTGGCGGCGTTGAACACCGCCATGTGGACCTTTTCCGCCACCGACTTTTTGCCGCACGTGCTGGCCGGCGATGCGCTGGCGGAACAGACGCCCATCGTGCTCACCGACAACGATGAGGCGGAATTACCACACACCGAATTATTAGTGAATCTGTCCCGACGCGCCCCCTCCCGCGTGGACCGATTCGAGCGCATGATAGAAGTCATATCCTCGGACGAGGAAGATGCGGCAGCCGGCCGCAAGCGCTATGTCGCCTACAAGAAGCAAGAGTATCCACTTACCCACTTTGTCGCAGGAAAATCATGAGCCAAGCACAATCGTTTGACGCCAGTATCCCTGTATTGACCGAAGTTTTAAAGACCGAGCCCCTGGGCGAGGACTTGTTGCCGGGCGAAGCGGCCAGCGTCAGCCGCGCCCCCACCAAGGCGGAACTGGCCGCCGGGCTGGAAGCGGAAGCCATCGACGGCTGGACCGACGCCGAATGGGCGGTAATGGAACACCGCCTGGCCGAGCGCATCATGCACAAGCTGCAAGCGCGCGTGGACTTCGTGCTGGAACAGCGCATCAAGGACAGCATGGCGGAGGTACTCACCCACGCGCTGCACGGCCTCACCAACGAGATCCGCATCGGCCTGCACGACACCATCGAAAAAATCGTCGCGCGCGCCGTGTCGCAAGAACTCGTGCACCTGCAAGCGCAGAAAAAATAAGTTCGCCGCACTTCCCCTGCCCCGCGATCCGCGCATTTTTGTACTGCCATGGTGCGCGGATCGCACCCATTGCGGGCATCGCTGCACCATTCCCGGAAATGCCTCATCAAAGCGCAAAACAAACGCGTTTGCCGCTTTGCGCCGCCTCCAAATTGTTGTACCTTTTGGCCTTGCAGGAAAACCTGCGGCGTTCACGAGACCCCGTTGATCCACATTATTTGGAGAATGACTATGCAGTTCAAAACTAAATTCATTCCACTCGCCATCGCCCTGGCCTTCGCTGGCAGCAGCGCCGGTGCGCAGGAAATCATCAAGATCGGCCACGTCGGCCCGGTCTCGGGTCCATCGGCCCACCTCGGCAAGGACAATGAAAACGGCGCCAAGATGGCGATCGAGGATTTGAACGCAAAAGGTTTCAAGATCGACGGCAAGCCCGTCAAATTCGTGCTGGTGGCGGAAGACGACGGCGCCGATCCCAAGCAGGGCACGGCCGTGGCGCAAAAGCTGGTCGACGCCAAGGTCAATGGCGTGATCGGCCATCTCAATTCGGGCACCTCGATCCCTGCTTCCAAAATTTACTACGACGCCGGCATCCCGCAAATCTCCCCCGCCACCACCCAGACCAAGTACACGCAGCAAGGCTTCAAATCGGCATTCCGCGTGGTAGCTAATGACGCCAAGCTGGGCGGCACCCTGGGCACTTACGCAGTCGGCAAGCTGGGCGCGAAAAAAATCGCCGTGATCGACGACCGTACGGCCTACGGCCAGGGCGTGGCTAACGAGTTCATCAAGGGTGCCAAAAAATCGTTCCCGGGCGTGCAGATCGTCGCCAAGGAATTCACCACCGACAAGGCCACCGACTTCAACGCCATCCTCACGTCGATCAAGGGCAAGTCGCCCGACCTGGTGTTCTTCGGCGGCATGGATTCGGTGGGGGGCCCGCTGCTGCGCCAGATGAAGGCGCTGGGCATCACGGCCAAGTACATGGGCGGCGACGGCATCTGCACCGAAGCACTGCCGCGCCTGGCCGGCACGGCTGCCGCCAATGGCGTGGTGTACTGCGCCGAGGCCGGCGGTATCACGGCCGAGCAGCAAAAGAACATGGACGACTTCACTTCCCGCTTCAAGCAGAAGTACAACGCCAACGTGCAGATTTACGCACCGTACGTGTACGATGCCGTGATGACCATGGCGACCGCCATGCAGGAAGCCAAGTCGTCGCAACCGGCCAAATACCTGCCGGTGCTGCAAAAGATCAAGTACCAGGGCGTGACCGGCCTGATTTCGTTCGACCAGTTCGGCGACATCAAGGATGGCGCGCTGACCTTGTTCACCTACAAGGGCGGGAAGCGGACCCGGATCGACGTGGAGCGCTGATCGCCCCCGCGGGCCGGCGCGGGCTCAGACCATCCCGCGCTGGAACTCGATGTGCAGCCTGGCCG
>JBEVMD010000374.1:0-3721 GCA_040508835.1 Duganella sp.
GGGGGGGGTCGCGCTCTTGGTTTTTTTTCATGGGGCGGGGGGGTGTTTTGTGGTCCTCCCCCCCCCCGACTAAAACAACCTTCTTGGCCCGGGCCGCGCGGGCGGGGCGGGCCCCGCCGCTGCGCATCCCTGAAAGATCGTCCATGATCGGCACCTCCCTCATCCCAATGGCCGCACTGGCTGCGCTGTCCACCGTGGCCGCCCCGGCCAGCGACCCGACGCCAACGGAACCGGTATCGACCGTCGAAGTACGCGGCCACTACAACAACGGCGTGGGCACGTCCGACGCCGCCAGCGAAGGCTCGGTGACGGCCGCGCTGATCGCCAACCGCCCCGCGCTGCGTCCCGGCGAACTGCTGGAATTCGTGCCCGGCGTGATCGTCACCCAGCATAGCGGCGACGGCAAGGCCAACCAGTATTTCCTGCGCGGCTTCAACCTCGATCACGGCACCGACTTCGCCACGTTCGTGGACGGCATGCCGGTCAATATGCGTTCGCATGCGCACGGCCAGGGTTATACCGACCTCAATTTCCTGATGCCCGAACTGGTGGACCGCATCCACTACAAGAAAGGCCCGTACTACGCGGAAGAAGGCGATTTCGCATCGGCCGGCGCCGCCCACATGGTGCTGGCCAACCAGCTGGCCGCCAGCACTGCCAGCGTGTCGGTGGGCGAGCACGCATACTATCGCGGCACGCTCACCGGTTCCACGCCGCTGGGCGCCGGTCACCTGGTGTACGGCGCGGAACTGGGCCACAACAACGGCCCGTGGGTGCTGCCCGAGGCATTCCATAAAAGCGTGGGCGTGCTGCGCTACAGCCAGGGCGCGGCGGACGACCAGTTCACCGTCACCGCCATGGGTTACAAGGGCGCCTGGCGCGCCAGCAACCAGATTCCGCTGCGCGCCGTGCAAGGCGGGGCGCTGAGTCCCTACGGCGCCATCGACGACACGGACGGCGGCCGTACGTCGCGTTACAGCCTGTCCGCCACGCTGCGCCAGCGCACGGCCGACACGCTGCTGCAGGCGAGTGCTTACGCCGTGCAGTCGACGCTGGACCTGTACAACAACTTCACCTACTTTCTCGACAATCCGGAAGACGGCGACCAGTCGCTGCAAACGGAAAAGCGCCGCATGGCCGGCTTCGACGTGGGCCAGACCTGGTTTGCCCACTGGGGCAGCCTTGACGTGAGCAACAAGGTGGGCGTGCAGGGACGCTACGATGACCTGTCGCCGCTGGCGCTGTACAGCACCGTGCGCCAGCAGATCACGGGCACCGTGAGCGAGTCGGCAGTGAAGGAGGCCAGCGCCGGGGTGTACCTGGAAAATACCGTGCAGTGGCGCGACTGGCTGCGCTCCACGGCCGGCGTGCGCTACGACCGTTACCGCTTCGACGTGCGCAGCAACATCGCGGACAATTCGGGCCGGGTCGGTGCGGGCATGACGTCGCCCAAGCTGTCGCTGGTGTTCGGACCGTGGGCGCGGACCGAATTGTTCGCCAACTACGGCGCAGGTTTTCACAGCAACGATGCGCGCGGCGCGACGGTGCGCGTGTCGCCGCAAGACGGCGCGGCCATCGACCCCGTGACGCCGCTGGTCAAGACGCGCGGCGCGGAACTGGGCCTGCGCACCGAGATCGTGCCGGGCCTGCAAAGTTCGGTGGCGCTGTGGCGCCTGCGCTCCGACTCGGAACTGGTGTTCTCGGGCGACGCCGGCGACACGTCGGCCAGCCGTGGCAGCAAGCGTTCCGGCGTGGAGTGGAACAACCATTACATCGCCACGCCCTGGCTGCTGTTCGACCTCGATCTGGCGTATTCGCGCGCCCGGTACACCAGCCATGACGACGCGGGCGACTTCATCCCCGGCGCCATCGGCAAGGTGGCGTCGTTCGGCGCCACCGTCACCGATGTTGGCCCGTGGTCGGCCGCGTTCCAGATGCGGTATTTCGGACCGCGCCCGCTGATCGAGGACGACAGCCGCAGGTCGTCCACCACGGCCATCGCCTATGCGCGGCTCGGGTACCGGTTCGACCGCCGCTGGGCGCTGTCGCTCGACGCCTTCAACCTGTTCGACCGCCAGGCCAGCGACATCGACTACTACTATGCGTCGCGTTTGCCGGGCGAGCCGGCGCAGGGGGTGGACGATATCCATTACCACCCGGTGGAGCCGCGCACGCTGCGCCTGACGCTCAAGACCACGTTTTAACCTGCGCGACGCGCAAGGCGGGGTGGTGCTAGCATGGCCGCATGACGACACCATCCCAAACACCATCCCCGACCTATCAACTGTATTACTGGCCCGGCCTGCAGGGCCGTGGCGAATTCGTGCGGCTGGCGCTGGAGGAAGCGGGCGTTCCCTACGACGACGTGGGCCGCCGGGAAAAAGACATGCCCAAGCTCGAAGGCAGCCTCGATTTCGACCAGGAAGACCATCCGTCGTTCGCGCCGCCGGTACTGCGGGCGGGCGAACTGCTGATCGGCCAAACGCCCAACATCCTGCTGTTCCTGGGCGCACAGCATGGACTGGCGCCGCGCGCGCAGGCGGGGCGGCTATGGGCCAACCAGCTGCAGCTCACCATTGCCGATATCGTGAGCGAGGTGCACGACACCCACCATCCGCTGTCGATGAACCTGTATTACGAAGACCAGAAGAAGGCGGCCAAGGTGCGCGCCAGGGAATTTACGCAAACGCGTATCCCCAAGTTCCTCGGCTACTTCGAGCAGGTGCTGGCCAATAACCGCGGGCGGGGCGGCTTTGCCATCGGCAGCAAATTGTCGTACGTGGATTTGTCGCTGTTCCAGGTCATGGCGGGCCTGCGCTATGCGTTTCCCAACGCGATGGCGCGCCAGGAACACGAATATCCGCTGCTGGCCGCCTTGCACGACCGGGTGGCGGCGCGGCCCAACATTGCCGCCTACCTGGCTTCCAGGCGGCGGATACCGTTCAACGAAGACGGCATCTTCCGCCACTATCCGGAACTGGATAAATAGTTTCGCAGCAGGTCAGCTGCAGGTCAGCCGGAAGTCACGGGAAAGCCGGCATCGGCAATCGCCGACTTCAGCGGCGCCAGGTCGGTGGCGCTGTCGATGGTGACGGTCTTGCTGGCCAGGTCCACGTTGACCCTGGCGGCCGCATCGACCGCCTGCACCGCGCGCGTGACGGCACTCACGCAGTGACCGCACGTCATGTGTTCCACTTGTAGCTGATACATGGTTTGCTCCTTTACAGTAGTGACCGATCATACTGTAAGGCTTCCAGCGGTGGGAAGGTCAAGCAGAAGTGAGGGCGAATCCAGGCTCACCCCCGCGGCGAATCGTCGAGCCGGGCCAGGTCCAGGCTGACCAGCGCCCAGATGCCGTCAGCATAGCTAGGCTCGCGCGACAGGTATTCCACCTCGGACGCCTTGATTTCGAAGGCCTTGCCTTGCTCGATCAACTGGCCCACGTGACCATAGATGGCCTTGGTGGCGTTGCTCATGGCCTTGCTGACGGTTTCGCCGGTGGTCACGCAGCCGGGGATGTCGGGCACGGTGACGCCGTATTTGCTGCCGCTACGCCGCTGGATCAGAATCGGGATGTCCATCATGTCACCTCGGCCAGGGTGGGAACAGCAGGAGAATCAAGGACTTGGAGCTAACAGTGTCATACAGGCGGGGCCATGTTTCAAGGTTTTTCGTGCATGAGATTGCCATTTTTTATATTTTGCAACACGCGTCTGCGCGG